>JBBIST010000006.1:0-71916 GCA_037441125.1 Burkholderiales bacterium | reverse complement strand
CTCGGCCACTTCGCGCAGCGTCGCGCGCGTGGCCTCGTGCGCGCCGGCGGGGTCGACCGCGAGCGCGCGCCGCAGCGCCGCCACGGAGGTGGCGTCGGCGTCGGCGCCGACTTCGCGCGGCCAGTCAAGCAGCGCGTGCCAGAGCGTCTCCTGCGCGATCTCGGTCTCGAGGCTGGACACACGCCGATCGATCTCGCCGCTGTCGCCGCCGCGCGCCGCCTGCAGCGCCAGCTCGGCGGCGATCGCCTGCGAGCGGCCGCAAATCGAATAGACCTGCGGCACCAGCGCCAGCGCCTGTTCCGGCGGGCGGCCGGCGAACAGGCGGTCGGCGAGCAGCGGCCGCGTCGAGGCGACCTCGACCGCGCTCACGACGCCGTCGCGCGTGGCCAGATCGATCGTCAGTTCGCCGGCAAGCGGGGTCATCGTCGGTCCTGCGCGCGCTCAGGCGGCATCCGCGCCGCGCCAGCGGCCGCGCAGGAAGTCGCGCTTCGACACGACGGCTTCCGGCTCCGCTTCGAGCGCAGCCGAGGCGGCGGGCGCGGCGGCAGGCGTATCGCGCGGCCCTTCGGCGCCGGCGCGCGCGCCGGGATCGAACAGCGCCGCCAAGGCGGCCTGCGCGGTGGCGCGCGCGCCGTCCTGGTCGGCGAACTCGAACATCGGCGAAAACAGCGAGCAGCTCTGGTAGTCGCCGAGCGTCGCGTCGTGGGCGGCGACGAAATCGAACACGCCGGCCGGCAGCGCATACGACACCGACTGGCCGGCGCGCACCGGGCGCCAGTGCGACGGATCGTCGGCGAGGATCATCAGGTTCATCGACCAGGGCGTCACCAGCACGCCGAGCCAGCGGTTCTGCCAGCGGCGAAAGCCGACCGCCTCGACGCGCAGCGCGCCATTGACGAAGGGCAGGCCCTGCATACGCGTGGCACCGATGTCCGCGAACACGCGCTCGATCAGCGCGCTCGGGTCGGGACGCGCGGCGGGGGCGGCGGGCGTCGCCGCCGCAGGCGTCGGGCTGGAGTCCATGTTCAGTCGGGCAGCGGCAGGAAGCCCGACTGCTCGGTCGAGCAGTTCGGGCAGGTCCAGTGCGGCGGCAGTTGCGCGAAGGGCGTGCCCGGGGCGATCTGCCACACCGGGTCGCCGAGCGCCGGGTCGTACACGGTCCAGCACACCTTGCACTCGTAACGACGCCACTCGTCGCCGCTCAGCCGCTCGTCCACCGCCGTGCCTCGCCGCGTTCAGGCCTGGCCGGCGCGCCGCGTGGCGGCGGCCAGGTCGTCGTCCATCCAGTCGAGCAGCTCGCGCAGGCGCTTGCGGCTGTCGGCCAGGTCGTCGGGTGCTGCCAGCACCACTTCCGGCATGCGCGTGACCTCGAGCGTGTTCAGGATCAGCGTCTGCATGCTGTTGAAGTACTGCACGCGCCACAGGTTGCGCACGGCGGTCGAGGTGACGCGGCAGTTGCCGAAGCCGCGCGACAGGATCGCCACTGCGCCCACCGGCGCCGCGCGGTCGAGAAGCTGGTGATCCTCGGGCGTGAGCGGCAGCAACGTCAGGTTGATCACGTGCGGCAGTTCGCCCGCCTTGTGGCCGGCGACCGCGGCGCGCAGCTCGTTGAGCAGCGCCGGCGCGTTCATCGCGCCGGCGGGTATGTCGAGCGCCGGGATCACCGGCGTCGAGCCACTCTCGGCCGATTCGGCCGCCACCGCCGGGATCGGCGCCGCCAAGAGGCAGTCGCGCACGGACCGGCCGGCGGCGTCAAGGTGGCACTCGCGCCAGATGCCGGCGAACACACTCTCCTGGATGCGGATTTCGCCGCGCGCGCCGTTGCCTCGCAGGATGCGGATCGAGACCTCGCCTTCGCCTAGCGTCTGGTTCAGCACCTCGACCACCGCCGGCGGCGCCGCCGAGAGATCGAGCGCGCGAGTCATCGACTTCTCCAGTCCAGCGACGAAGTCGGCGAGCAGGTCGCGCGCGCCCGCCAGGGCGCCGAGATCGACCGCCTCGGGCACGCGCGGCATCGCGAACGGCCGCACTTCGGCCGAGATCGGCATGAAGCTGAAGTCTTCGCCGACATCGGTCTGGCTGCCGGCGCCGAACAGGGGACGGCCCTGGGCGACGACGGGAATCGGAAAGTCTTTCATGGCGTCTGTCGCCTCTGCGCTGAGCTTGCTGCGGTGGGATGGAATTCAGTGGCAGTGCCGGCCGTCGCCCTCGCCGGCAACGGCGATGCCGATCGACGGCGCGCGCGCAGGCGGTGCTGCGAGCAGGGCGCCGAGTTCGTCGAGGTACTCCTGCCAGTTGCGCAGGCCGTCGATGGCGCCGACGTACTTGCCGTCGGCGAGCATCACGATCGCCGGCCAGCGCCGGAAGCCATAGCGGGCGGCGATCGCTCGCGCCGGCGCCTGCAGCAGCACGCCGACGCGGAAGCGGCGGCCGAAGGCCTGCACCAGTTCGGGGACGATCACCGCCAGATCGAGCGTCTCGCGGTACAGCACCGGGTCCTCGGTGAACACCACGAGCGCGCGCCCCGGCGCCTGCGCCCAGTCATCGAAGCCGGCGACCTCGAGCAGCGGCGCGCCGGTCTGCGCGCACAGGCGCTCGACCAGCGGATGGATCGGCGCCTTGGCGGCCGGCGGCGGGTTGGCCTCAGGGGTCACGGTGTCGTTCCTTGGGTGTTGGCGCCGGCAGGATCAGGCGCCGCGCCGAGATCAATCGGGGTCGGAGCCGGCGGCCGCAGGTGCGCCGGCAGTTGCGGTTCGCGCCCGATCAGGTCGGCGAACAGCACATCAATCTGGCTTGCGTCGCCGTTGAGCACCTCGTCGAGCGCGCGCAGCGCGGCGCGGATCTGCGTCGCTTCGCCGGCCTCGAGCACGCGCCGCGCGGCGCCGTTGAAGGCGAGCACCCAGGTGCCGGGCGGCTGCGCGCCGACCAGGCGCAGGTCGAGCCGCTCGCGCCGGACACCGTCGCCGCACTCGGCGAACAGTCCGTCGTCGCCGACTGTCTCGACCTGCAGCGGGATGCCGATGCACATCTCAGGCGCCCCGATCGACCGGCGTGCCGGCGGCGCGCAGATTGAGGAAGCGCGCATCGCCGATGCGGCAAGCGACATCCTCAGGCGGACGCCCGTCCTCGTACTCGGCCAGGCGCAATGAGCGGTCGTTCAGGCGCTCGGTCGGCGGCTGCGTGCGTTCGACCGCCTCGTAACCCCAGGCGCGCAACTGCTCGACCGCCTGCGCCAGCGCCGGCTCGAGCTGGGCACGCACCGGCTCGCTCAGGCTGCCGCCGAAGTCGGTCAGCCGCTGCGGCTGCACGCCGACCAGGGTCAGGTGCGGCGGGAAGCGCTCCTGCACCTCGGCGATCGCCAGCAGGTCCATGAAGCTTTGCTGGTGCAGGCTCATCTTGTTGCCGGCCCAGGCCGGCACCTCGCGGTCGCGCAGCACGCGCAGCGTTCCCGGCTCCAGGCCGAAGTCGATGGCGTCGAACACCAGCACGTGCTGGCGCGAGGTCACGTCGTCGAGCAGCAGCAGGCCCTGCGTGCCGCCGTCCATCAGCGTCACCTGCGGCGGCAGTTCGAAGCGCTCGTGCAGCGCCTCGACCGCGCGCACGCCGAAGCCCTCGTCCGCCCACAGCAGGTTGCCGATGCCGAGCACGAGGGCGCCGGAGCGCGCGGGCGGCGCGGCCCGGGAATCCGGGGGTAGCAAGCGATGTCTCCTTCGCGACTGGGTCGCGTCGACAGCGGCGTGCGCCGCGGCACTGCGTCCCGACTTGGCGCCGCCCGATGGCGGGGCAACCGGGACAACGCGCAGCCGGTACGTTACGTAGGCCGTTACAGAAGCGGTTGACGGGTATCAACCGCCGCGCCGGTTCTCGCACGCTGCATGCGGGTTTGTTGCGCTTCGCGCGCGACCGCGTGCGGTCGGCGCTTCAGCGCGGCAGGCGCTTGGCCGCCTCGTGCAGATCCCAGTCGGTCTGCAACTGCATCCAGAAGGCAGGTTCGTTGCCGAAGTAGCGGGCGAGCCGCACCGCGGTGTCGGCCGTGATGCCGCGATGACCGCGGATCAACTCGTTGACGCGCCGGCGCGATACACCGAGCGTGCTGGCCAGTGCCTGCTGCGTGATGCCGAGCGGCTTGAGGAACCGCGTCTCCAGGAAGTAGCCCGGGTGCGGAGGCGCACGCCGCGCCACCAAGCGCGGCGCGGCGCGGGCGGCCAGGGCGGCTGCCGGCGCCGTGCGTACGCGGCTACCGGTCTTGGCGGCCGCTCTGGCCATCGCTGCCGGGTCTGGCCTGGCGCTCACACCGATCGGATCGGGTCCGCGCCGACCTCAGGGCTTGGGCACGCGCCAGCCGTTGACCATCGTGCTGATCACCGTCTCGCGCGAGAAGATGTCCTCGCGAATCACCATGTAGATGTGAACGATGCTGAACACGATCAGGTACCACATGCCGAGGCGATGCCAGGTATGCATCGTCTGGCTGTCGCCGACCAGCGGTTGCAGCCAGGACGTGAAGTAGGTGAACTGCCAGGAGCCCATGCCGGTGCCCTCGCCGTACAGCGCGAAGCCCGACAGGATCATCCACACCGTGCCCAGCAGGTACATGAAGAACATCGCCGCCGCCGCCAGCGGGTTGTGTCCCGGGTAACCGCGGCTTTCGCGATGCACGAACAGGTAGTACAGGGTCTGGTGGACGAGTCCGCTCCAGAACTTCGCCGTCAGCATCGAGTACGGCACGACGAAGATCTCACGCGCGTACTTGTTGCCGACGATCGCCCAGTAGATGCGCAGCAGAAACATGATCGTGAACACGTAGCCGGCGGCGAAATGCAGGAAACGGATGTAGCCGAACCAGAACTGGTCGTAGGCCTCGCCGCCGACCGACGGCGGCGGAACGCCGATCAGGTAGCCGGTGGCGATCAGCACGAACATCGCCACCATCATCACCCAGTGCCATAGCCGCACCGGGACTTCCCACACGTAGATCGCATGCGGTTTTGCTTCAGTCGCGGCTGCCATCGCAACCTCCTTGTCAGCGCACCGTGACGCGCGTGAGCTCCTCGCCTTCGGGCGAGATCACGTGCGTGGCGCAAGCCAGGCACGGGTCGAAGCTGTGGATCGTGCGCAGGATCTCCAGCGGCTGATCGGCCACCGCCATCTTGGTGTTGAGCAGCGCCGCTTCGTACGGAGCGATCTGGTTCTTGCCGTCGCGCGGCGCCGCGTTCCAGGTGGTCGGCACGATGCACTGGTAGGTGTCGATCTTGGTGTTGCGGATCTTGATCCAGTGGCCGAGCGCGCCGCGCGGTGCCTCGCAGTAGCCGACGCCCTTGGCTTCGGCCGGCCAGGTGTGCGGCTGCCACTTGTCGATGTTGGCGGTGGCGGAGTTGCCGGCCTTCAGGTTCGCCATCAGCTTGTTGAAGAAATACTTCATCTTGTGCGCGGCCCAGCTTCCTTCGAGCCCGCGCGCGGCCGTGCGGCCGAGGGTCGAGAACAGCGCCGCCACCGGCACGTCGAGCTTCTTCAGCACCATGTCGACCGGCTCCTTGAACTCCGGGAGGCCCATCGCGTAGTAGGTGACGTAGCGCGCCAGCGGCCCGACTTCCATCGGCCGGCCCTTGAAGAGCGGCGTCTTGATCCACGAGTACTTGGCGCTCTCGTCGACCGCCTCGATGTTGGTGCGCGTACCCTTGGTGCCCTTGCCAAGCACGTAGTTGGGCTCGGTCACGCCCTCCCACGGGTGCAGGCCCTTGGTCTCGTCGGCGTACTTGTACCAACTGTGATTGACGTGCTCCTGGATCGTCTCCAGGTCGCGCAGGTCGACCTTGTGGATCTCCTTCAGGTTGCCGCCGAGGATCGCGCCGCGCGGCATCAGCAGGCTCTTGTTGCTGTCGTCATTGGCGATGTCCGGGAACTCGCCGTAGCACAGCAGGTTCTGGCTGGAGATGCCGCCGCCGATCGCACCCCACTCCTTGTAGAAGCCGGCGATTGCCAGCAGGTCGGGCAGGTAGACCTGGTCGATGAAGGCGATCGTCTCGTCGATGATCTTCGCCACCAGGTTCAGGCGCTCGATGTTGATCGCGCCGATGCCGCCCACGTCGTCGAGGTTGAACGAGCAGGGCACGCCGCCCACGAGCCAGTTCGGGTGCGGGTTCTTGCCGCCGAAGATGGTCTGGATCTTGACGATCTCTTTCTGGAAGTCGAGTGCCTCCAGGTAGTGCGCGACCGCCATCAGGTTGGCCTCAGGCGGCAGCTTGTACGCCGGGTGGCCCCAATAGGCGTTCTTGAACGGGCCGAGCTGGCCGCTGTCGACGAAGCGCTTCAGGCGCGCGTGCACGTCGCGGAAGTAGCCGGGCGAGCTCTTCGGCCAGGGGCTGATCGACTGCATCAGCTCGCTGGTGCGGCGCGGGTCGGCCTTGAGCGCGCTCACCACGTCGACCCAGTCGAGCGCGTGCAGGTGGTAGAAGTGCACTAGGTGGTCCTGCGCGTACAACGTCGCGTGCATCAGGTTGCGCACGATGTTGGCGTTGTCCGGGATCCTGATGCCGAGCGCGTCCTCGACGCAGCGCACGCTGGCGAGCGCGTGCACGCCCGTGCACACGCCGCAGATGCGTTCGACGAAGGCCCAGGCGTCGCGCGGGTCGCGGCCCTTGAGGATCACCTCGAGGCCGCGCCACATCGTGCCGGTGGACACGGCGTTGCGGATCACGTTGTCGCGGTCGAGATTGACCTCGATGCGCAGGTGACCCTCGATGCGGCTGATCGGGTCGACCACCACCCGCCGGCCGCTGTTGTCGAGCCTGAATCCTTGGGTTTCGATGACGGACATGGCTTATTCCCCCGCTTCCTTGACAGTCGGCTCCGTCGCGTTCGATTTCTTCCGGTTGGCGGCGCGCTGGATCGCGCTCACCGCCGCGTGCGCGACCACCGCGGCACCGGTGACGCCGGCGACCACCGCGCCGACCTGGTCGGCGTTGGACTCGACGCCGAAGGCCTTGATGTCGGTCAGCCGGTCGTAGAAGGAGCCGTGATCCCAGAAGTTGTCCTCAGAGCAGCCGAAGCAGCCGTGTCCGGACTGGATCGGGAAGCTCACGCCCTCGTTCCAGCGCGTGGCCGCGCAGGCGTTGTAGGTGGTCGGACCCTTGCAGCCGACCTTGTAGAGGCAGTAGCCGGCGCGGGCGCCGAAGTCGTCCCACTCCTCGACGAACTGGCCGGCGTCGAAGTGCGGCCGCCGGTAGCACTTGTCGTGCACGCGCTGGCTGTAGAACATCTTTGGCCGGCCCTGGCGGTCGAGCTCGGGCAGGCGGTCGAAGGCGGTGACGAAGGTCACCACCCCGGTCATCACTTCGGCGATCGGCGGGCAGCCCGGGATCTTGATGATCGGCTTGTCGAGGATCACCTTGTCGATCGGGGTGGCGCGCGTCGGGTTCGGCTTGGCCGCCTGCACGCAACCCCACGACGCACACGAACCCCAGGCGATCACCGCCTTGGCGTGCTTGGCGTACTCCTTGAGCGTCTCGACGAACGGCCGGCCGTAGTAGATGCAGTACATGCCGTCCTCGCCGAGCGGCGGGTTGCCTTCGACGGCAAGGATGTACTGGCCCTTAAACTTCTCGATCGTGTCCTTGGCGGCGGCGCGCAACTGTTCGCCGGCGGCCGCCGACAGCGTCATGTGGTAGTCGAGCGAGACCGTCGACAGCACGACGTCGCTGGCGAGCGGATGGGCGCTGCGGATGAACGACTCGGTGCAGCAGGTGCACTCGAGCCCTTCGAGCCAGATCACCGGCAGCCGCGGCTTGGTTTCCAGCGCTGCCGCCATCTTCTGCGCGTAGGCCGGCCCGAAGCCGAGCGAGGCCGCGGTCAGGCTGCAGAACTTGACGAAGTTGCGACGCGAGATGCCCTGCCGGCGCACTACGTCATAAAAGGTTTCGTTCATACCTGTGCTCCCCGGAGTTGGGTCGGAGTGCCGCGCCAGGGCCGTTGTCTTGTCAGCGCAGCGAACTGGCGTGATCCTGAACCGCTGTCGCCCGGCGCCGGTTGATGGGCGTCAACCGGCAGTCACCGGAAGCGACCGAACGCACAGAGTCGGCACCGGTTCGTAACGGATGTAGTTACATTCCGGGCCGGCGGCGCAACCGCCGGCCGCTTCCAAGGGAGTCGGCGCGGCGCTCGGATCGGGCGCGCCGCCGCAGGCTCAACGCCGCGCCGACGCGTAGTCGAGCACCGCGCGCGCCAGCTCGACCAGATCGGACTGCAGGGCGGCAAACCCGGCGTGCCGCGTGCGCGTGGCCTCGTCCATGTACAGGCGCCGGTCGATCTCCACCTGCAGGCTGTGACGGCCGCGCGCCGGGTCCGAGTAGGCGCGCACCAGTTCCGCCCCCGGATAGGGATCGTTGACCGCGACCCGGTAGCCGAGCGATCGCAGCCGCCCGGCGACGAAGCGCGTGAAGGCCGGGTCGCAGGTCGTGCCGGCGCGGTCGCCGAGCACGAAGTCGGCGCGCGCGCCGCCCGCGGCACCGTGGCTCGCGCCTGCGGCCGCGGCCGGCATCGAGTGGCAGTTGAGGTGATAGACGCAGCCGCGGCGCGCGTGCGCCTCGCCGAGCAGTTGCGCCAGCGCCCGGTGGTAGGGCGCGTGGCAGCGCTCGATGCGCGTCCGCACCTCGGCCACTGAGAGCTTGCGGCCATAGATCGCGCGGCCGTCGTCGAGCGTGCGCCAGACGAGCGCCTTGCCGATGCGCGCCTTGCCGCTGGGCACGTGCTCGCCCGGCCAGCGGCCGCCTTCGATCAGATCGAGATCAATGTCGGCCCGGTGCCGGTTGGCGTCCAGATAGGTACGCGCCACGCGCGCCGCCAGCAACGGCACGCCGAGCAGTTCGGCCGCCGGTGCGTACAGCTCGTCGACGAAGCTGTCCTCGCCCTGGCGCAGGTCGCCTTCGCCGACGATCGGCTCGAAGTCGGCCGGCAGTTCGCGGCCCGAGTGCGGCGAGTCGAGCACCAGCGGCGCACCCGTGACCGCGCCAAGCAGCGAAACGGTGGCTGACGGCACGTCGCGCTCAGGCAAGAAGAGTCAGAACGCCGAGTGCGACGAACAGCGCCGCCGCCGCCCAGCGCAGGGCGCGCATCGGCAGGCGCCGCGCCAGCCGTTCGCCGAACCAGACCACCGGCGCGTTGGCGACCAGCATGCCGAGCGTGCTGCCGGCCACGACCGCAACCAGCGCCTCGTAGCGCACCGCCAGCGCCACCGTCGCCAACTGCGTCTTGTCGCCCATCTCGACCAGGAAGAAGGCGACCAGCGCCACCAGGAACACGCTGCCGCCGCGCAATGGCTGCGCAGCGTGCAGGCGGTCGGGAACGAGCGCCCACACGGCGAACGCGAAGAACGCAGCGGCAACGATCCATTGCAGGGTCTGCGGCGCAGCCAGTGTCGCCAGCCAGGCGCCGAGCGCCGCCGCCAGCGCGTGGTTGACCAGGGTGGCAACGGCGATGCCGGAAACGATCGGCGCCGGCTTCTTCAGCCTAGCGGCGAGCAGGAGCGCCAGAAGTTGGGTCTTGTCGCCCATTTCCGCCAGCGCGACCACGCCGGTGCTCAGCAAGAGCGCTTCCACTGGACTACGCGCGCATCAACGTGCTCTTGCCGAACAGCGACTCGATCAGGTCGACCGCCAGCACCGCGGTGCGGTTGCGCACGTCGAGCGCAGGATTGAGCTCGACCACGTCGAGCGAGCCGAGACGGCCGCTGTCGGCGATCATCTCCATGCATAGCTGCGCCTCGCGGTAGGTCGGCCCGCCCGGCACCGTGGTGGCGACACCGGGGGCGATCTCCGGGTCGAGGAAGTCGACGTCGAAGCTCACGTGCAGGTGGGTGTCGGCGTCGATCGTCGCCAGCGCCACTTCCATCGCGTGGCGCATGCCGAGTTCGTCGACGTAGCGCATGTCGAACACCTCGATTCGCTGCTCGTGCACGAAGCGCTTCTCGCCCGGGTCGACGCTGCGCACGCCGATCTGGCGCACGCAGCGCGCATCGATCGCAGGCACGCTGCCGCCAATCTCGACCAGCGGCGGCGGGCCGAAGCCGCACAGACAGGCCATCGGCATGCCGTGCAGGTTGCCGCTGGGCGTCAGTTCGCTGGTGTTGAAATCGGCGTGCGCATCGAGCCACAGCACGCGCAGCCGCCGTCCGCGCTCGCGGCAATGGCGCGCCACGGCGCTGATCGAGCCGATCGCCAGCGAGTGATCGCCGCCGAGCAGGATCGGCAACCGGCCCGCCGCCAGTTGCGCGTGCACCGCCTCGTGCACGGCGCGGCTCCAGGCCGTGACTTCGTCCAGATGGCGGTAGCCGCCTGCCGCCGGCTGCCAGGGATTCGGCGGACCGGCGAGGTTGCCGGCGTCGTACACGCTGAAGCCGTGCGCTTCGAGCGCCTGGCTCAGCCCGGCCACGCGCAGCGCCTCCGGCCCCATGCTGGCGCCGCGCGTACCGGCGCCGACGTCGGTGGGCGCACCGATCAGCGCGATCGGCAGCGCCGGCGCGCCGCCGCCCGCTCCCGAGCGCTCGGGTCGGACGTGCGCGCCGGCTGAGTGTTTGCGGTCTTTCATCGCCTCCGGGCCCGGGCCGTTCGCCGGTTCGGTTCGGCCGTCGGCGCGCCGCGCGCATGGTATCGGCTGGGCGCACGCACGCCTAGCGGCGCAAGTTACGCTGCGTGCCTGGCGCCGGCCTCGACCGCACCGGCGAGGCGCTCGCCCTTCGCACACGGCGCTGCCCCGTTGCAGCGACGGCGGCAGGACCCGGCGCCGGTTGCGGCGCCGATCGAAAGGAGCCCGTCCGATGCCCGCTGCCTTGCCCAAGCTCGTGTTGCTCGCGGCGCTGCTGCCTGCGGCTGCGGCGAGCGCGCCGGCGGCGGCCGGCCCGGTCCTCGAGATCCGGCTCGACGGCACGCCGTCGGTGTTCGTCGACGCCGGCGGCCGCGTCAGCGCCTGCGGCCTGCGCGTGTTCGGCATCGAGGAGCTGCCGGCGCCGAGCGAGCGGCTGCGCACGGTCGACATCTCGATCCTGTTCGGCGCCGAGACGGTCGCGCGCGACATCGGCCTAGTCAAAGCGGGATCGATGGAGGCGACTGTGGCTGCGCTTGCCGGCCGCCAGCCGATGCGGCCGCTGGCGGTGACCGAAGGCTGGCTGCGCGCCGGCGGCGTGCGCACCGAGCCGCTGCCGCTGCCCGCGCCCGCCGACGGCGACGACCCGAGCGCGCTTCGCTATCTAGCAGACGCGCGCGCCTTGCTGGCGGTGGTCAACGCCGCGCTTGCCGGCGAGCCGATCGAGGCGAGCGTCGTGCGCACCGGCCAGGCCGTGCATCCGGTCTATCGCGGCCGACTGGCGATGGACGGCGCCGCGCGCCAGCGCCTGGCCGGCTGCTTGGACGCACTGCAAGCGGGCGCCGGCCGATGACGGCACCGGCACGCGGCGCGCTCGCCGCACTTGTCTGCGCGCTGGCCGCCGTGCCGGCGGCGGCGAGCGCGCTCGACGGCGCGGTCACGGTCTACGGCGGCTGGCGCGACGGTGGTCGCTTCAGCGATGCCGTCGGCGAGCGCCTGCGGTTGGCGGGCGCGCCGTCCTGGGCGATCAGCATCGACCGCGGACTCGACGGCCAGCGGCAATTGCAGCTTTACCTGTCGCACCAGCGCACCGAGCTGGCGCTCACCGCGGCGGCGCTGGCGACGGCCGCGCCGCAGCGGCCGCTGCCGCTCACCGTCACGCACCTCCACCTCGGCGGCACCTACTTCTTCGACGGGCCGATCGGCGCCGGACCCTACGTCGTCGGCGGCCTCGGCGCGACGCTGTACCGCCCCGGACTGGCGGGCACCGGCGATGCGCTGCGGCCGTCGCTGAACCTCGGCATCGGCCAGCAGTTCGCACTTGGCGCGCGCCTGGCGCTGCGCGCCGAGCTGCGCGGCTATTTCACGCTCGTCGACAGCCGTGGCGGTCTGTTCTGCGCCAACGGCTGCCTGGTCGTCGTTCACGGCGACGGCCTCGTCCAGGGCGCGGCGCAAATCGGCCTGTCGTATCGGTACTGACCCGGACGGCGCGCGCCGCGCCGGCCACGTAGACACGCGCAGGCGCGAACCCGCTAGCGGCGCCGGATCGATGGCGACGCCGCGCGGTCGAAGATGCGCCGGCAGCAGCAGCGAGGAGCGCGTGCCGTCCCGGCGCGCAGCCGATGCCGCCCCCGGGCCGGCGCTCGAGTGCACGAACTGACGGAGATCAATGATGTCTGCGATACGCGTGGCAATGGGCGCGGCGCTGCTGGCGCTGGCAACGATCGTGCTTTCCGGCTGCGCCGCGACGCGCCTTGAAGGCACCTGGGTGCGGGCCGAGTTCGCGGGCACGCGCCTGGTCGGCCCGGTCATGGTGGTGGGCGTGGCGCGCGACGAGACCGTGCGTCGCCTGTTCGAGGACGCGATGGTCGATCAACTCGCCGCGCGCGGGGTCCAGGCGCTGCGCAGCTACGAGGCGGTGGCGACGCTCGACCAGGACAGCGACCGGCTGCTGCAGCAGGCGGCGGTGAAGGCGCGTGCCACGCACCTGCTGTCGACCGCGGTGATCGACAAGGACCGCGAGGTCGTGGTGCGGCCGGACCCGTTCATGTATGGCGGACTGCACGGCTTTCGCGGCTGGTACGGCTGGCACTGGGGCATGGCGTTTCCGCCGCGCCACGAGGTGCGCGCCTATCTCGCCTACATCGTCCAGACCTCGCTCACCGATGTTGCCGCCGACCGCATCGAGTGGACCGCGCGCACGCGCACCGCGGCGCCGGCCGACATTCCGGCCGAGACGCGGGCCTTCGCCGCTGTGATCGCCGGCGCGATGGAAGCGGCGACCCTGATCGGGCCGGCGCCGCGGCGCTGAGGCGCGCGCGCCGCCGCCGGTCAGCCGCGGCGGATCGCGCCCCAGGTGTGGTGCGCAATCATCAGCTCCTCGTCGGTGGCGAGCGCCCAGGCCTCGACCGCCGAGGCGTCGGTGGTGAGAAGCGGGCCGCCGGCGTCGTTGGCGCCGGCGTCGCACTCGACCCCGAGCCAGCGCGCGTCGTCGAGCACGCGCGCACGGATCGGCGCCGCGTTCTCGCCGATGCCTCCCGTGAACACCAGCGCATCGACACCGCCGAGCGCGGCCGCAAGCGAACCGAGCTCGCGCCGGATCCGGTAGCAGTACAGATCGATCGCCAGGCGCGCGCGCGGTGCTGCGCTCGCCAGCAGCGCGCGCATGTCGCTGGAAACACCGGAGACACCGAGCAGGCCTGACTCGTGGTACAGCAGCCGCTCGACCGCGCGCGCGTCCATGCCGCACCGGTCGATCAGGTACAGCACCACGCCCGGGTCGAGGCTGCCGCTGCGCGTGCCCATCATCAGGCCGTCGACGGCGGTGAAGCCCATCGTCGTGGCCACGCTGCGGCCGCCGGCAAGCGCGCACATGCTGGCGCCATTGCCCAGGTGCAGGACGATCGTGCGCCCGCGCGCGGCGCGCGGCGCGAGCTCCGGCAGCCGCCGGGCGATGAACTCGTAGGACAGGCCGTGGAAGCCGTAGCGGCGCACGCCGGCCTGGTGCAGCGTGTAGGGCAGGCCGAACATCTGCGCCAGCTCGTCGTTGCCGCGGTGAAACGCAGTGTCGAAACAGGCCACCTGCGGCAGCTCCGGCGCGCGCGCCAGCAAGCGGCGGATCGGCGCCAGGTTGTGCGGCTGGTGCAGCGGCGCCAGCGGCACCAGCGCTTCGAGCTCGGCCAGGTGCGCCTCGTCGATGCGCAGCGGCGCCGCGTAACGCGCGCCGCCGTGCACGACGCGGTGGCCGACGCCGGCCAGCGGCGCGCCGCCGGCCAGATCGTCGAGGAAGGCGAGCAGGTGCTCGAGCGCGCCGGCGTGGCCGAGCGGCGCGCCGTGCTCCCAGCGCTTCTCGCCGAGCACGGCGCCGTCGGCGCCGCGCGCGACAAAGGTCGGCGCCACGAACAGGCCCTCGATGCGGCCGCGGGCGCTTACGGCCAGCGCCTCGCCGTCGGCGGCGTAGAGCGAAAACTTCAGGCTCGACGAGCCCGCGTTCAGGACCGCGATCGCCGGCGTCATGCCGCCGCGCGCGCTACGGCGCCGGGCGCGCGCCGGCGGCGCGCCGCGCCGCCGCCACCAGCTTCATCACCGCCGCCGAGGCGAGCCGCATGCGCACGCTGTCGGCACGGCTGGTGAGCACGATCGGCACGCGCGCGCCGAGGACGATGCCGGCGCTGTCGGCGCCGGCCAGGTACTGGAGCTGCTTGGCGACCATGTTGCCGGCTTCCAGGTCCGGCACCAGCAGGATGTCGGCGCGGCCGGCCACCGGCGAGACGATCTTCTTGGCGCGCGCCGCCTGCTCGCTCACGGCGTTGTCAAAGGCGAGCGGCCCGTCGATCAGGCCGCCGGTGATCTGGCCGCGGTCGGCCATCTTGCACAGCATCGCCGCGTCGACCGTCGCCTGCATCTCCGGATTGACCGTCTCCACCGCCGCCAGCACCGCCACCTTGGGCTGGGCGATGCCGAGCACGTGCGCCAGGTCGATCGCGTTTTGCACGATGTCGGCCTTGGTGCGCAGGTCGGGCTCGATGTTGATCGCCGCGTCGGTCACCAGCAACGGGCGCGGATAGGCGGGCACGTCCATCACGAACACGTGGCTCACGCGCCGGCCGGTGCGCAGGCCGCCGTCGCGCGCCACCACCGCGCTCATCAGCTCGTCGGTGTGCAGGCTGCCCTTCATCAGCGCCTCGACCTCGCCGTCGCGCGCCATTTTCACCGCGCGCTCGGCGGCGGCGACGCTGTGCTCGACGCCGACGATCGCGATGCCCGCCAGATCGATGCCCTCGGCTGCCGCCACCTTGCGGATGCGCGCCTCGGGGCCAACGAGCACCGGCTCGATCAGGCCCTTGCGCGCGGCGGCGATCGCACCGGCGAGCGAATCGCGGTCGCAGGGGTGCACGACCGCGGTGCGCACGGCGGCGAGGCCCTCGCAGCGCTTGAGCAGACGCGCAAAGTCGTCGGTGCGGCGGAAGATCAGCTCGGTGGTCGACAGGTCGCCGTGGGTGATGCGGCGCGTCGGCGCGCGCACCAGCGCCTCGCCCGACAGGATCAGCTCGTCGTCCTGGTTGGTGACCCGGCACTCGAAGCGCACCCGGTCGGCGTCCGACTTGGCCACGGCGACGATCTTCGCCGTGACCCGGTCGCCGACCTTCAACGGGCAGCCGAAGGTGAAGCGCTGCTCGAGGATGGTCGACCCGGGCCCGGGCAGGCGGCGGTTGATCAGGTGGGCGATGAAGGTCTCGGCGCCGGCCGCCTCGGTCGGGCCGCAGATCGCAGCCAGGCCATCGCCCTCGCCCTGGAACGCGTCCAGATCGCCGGAGGCGAAGGCCAGGCCCTCGATGTCGGCCGCCGACAACGTGCGGCTGACCTCAAGCGGCTGACCGAGAACGATCTCGTCGAACGGAACGTTGGAGACGGCGGCCATGCGAGCCATTGTCGCGGATCCCTTCGGCGGCTTCGCGGGCGAACCGCCCCGCGCCAAAGATACTGCACCGCAGCATCCTGGGCTACTGGGATGTTCGCGCGATGACGATCGCGAGCGCGCGGCGGCCGCGGACCGGCCGCTCGGGCGCGCGCGGCGCCGGGCGGGTCAGAGCGACGGCAGGCGGGCGATCAGGTCGCCGAAGCCTTGCGGTCCAAGGTAGGCGGCGGCGCCGGCGACCGAGGCGAGCAGCAGCAGCAAGAACCAGGTGAGCTTGCGCGCCGGCCGCGCTCGCGTCTGCGCCTGCGCCGGCGCGGGCTGCGGCTCGGTCTGGAACGCCTCGCGATACAGGGTCGGCGGTGGCCGGCTGATCGTCGCCAGGCGCGAGCTTTCGCGGGCGGCGCAGTCGAGTTCAGCCAGGATCTCGCGCGGCGGCTGGTGCTGCAACAGTTCCTCGCGCAGCGCATCGAGTGTGGACTGCACCTGGCGCGATGCCTTGCCTTCGGCGAGCCGGGCCGCCAGGCGAAAGCGCTCCAGCTTGCGGCCCATGCGCAGCGCCTCCAGCGGCGACATGGTCGCCGCCCCTTGCAGCCACCACTCGATCAAGTGACCGGTCTGCGACGCGTGCCGCATCAGTCCGACCGCTTCGCGGTCGACGGTCAGGGCGATCCGGGTCGCGTTGCCGCCCGGTTCGCCCGGCGCATGTCTCGATCCGTCCATCGCACCCCTCCCGGGCATGGCAGCCCGACGCGCAGCCGCGCCGCGACCACAGCGGCACGAGGACACAGGCTAGGGCACCGACCCGATCGAGAACGCCCGAAAACCGCCGCCCCGCGCCAGCAAATCAGCGGCAGCCCATGGCGAGGCGGCGGGGACAACCCAGCGCTATCGGCACCCCGGGGCGGCCTCTTGAGTCCCCGCATGACGGCGTAAGCGGTGAAAAGACCGGTCGCGGCGGCGCGTCAGCCGCCCATCCGATCGGTCGCGCTGGGCGATGCTGCGGTTTGCGGGGCCGAGCGTCGGCAGGCACGGGCCGCGAGTCGATCGCCCCGCCACCGTGCGGGGCGTCGAGTCCGATGTGCCACCGTTCTCGCCAGCCGCTGGCCGCAATCGCCCACCGCCGATGACCTACTCACTGATCTACAACAAGACCGCGCGCGGCGTCGAGGAGGTTCGCGTGCGCCGCGCCGGACTGAGTGCGGCCGCCCGTCGCGTGCTGATCGTGATAGACGGCCGGCGCAGCGAGGACGAACTGCGCCTGGTGGTGCGCGAGGGCGAACTCGAGAGCGCACTCGTCACCCTGCGCGCCCAGGGCCTGATCGAGGAGTGCGCGCTGACCGACCGGCCCGGCCGTGGGCTCGACGACGACCCGCCGACGGTGCCGCTCGCGCCGGGCGGCCTGGCGCTCGACTTGGGGCCACCCGCCGACCGGGCGCAGGAGCCGCCGACGCTGCGGCGGGCGATCGCCGAGGCCGATCGCCGCGCCACCGCCGCGCCGCCGCCGCCGTCGCCGGCGGCGACAATCGTCATCCGTCCGACGCGCAGCGCGCCGCCGCCGGCGCGCGAGGAGGCCGATGCCGCGCTCGAGGAAGCCAAGCGAGCGGCGGTGCGCGCGCTGTACGACCGGCTCGGCCCCTACGGCGAAGAGCCGGCGGCGCGCATCAACGAATGCCGGACACAGGAAGCGCTGCGCGAACAGATCCGGCACGCGTGCCGGCGCATCCGCACCTTCCGCGGCGAGTCGGCGGCGCGCGACTATCTGGCCGCGATCGGACTGTCGTAGCGCCGCGCGACAGACACCTCAGACCCGCCTGCGGTAGACGTGCTCGCGGGTGTCGATCTCGATCTTGTCGCCGATGTTGACGAACAGCGGCACCTGGATCTCGAAGCCGGTGGCGATCCTTGCGCCCTTGAGCACCTTGCCCGAGGTGTCGCCCTTGACCGCCGGCTCGGTGTGCGTGATCTCGCGCACGACCGTGGTCGGCAGCTCGACCGAGATCGCGCGGCCCTCGTAGAAAACCACCGACACCGGCATGTTGTCCTCGAGGTAGCTGAGCGCATCACCCATGTTCTCCGCCTCGACCTCGTGCGAGTTGAAGTCGGCGTCCATGAACACGTACATCGGGTCGGCGAAGTACGAGTAGGTGCAGTCCTTCTTGTCGAGGATGATCTGCTCCATCTTGTCGTCGGCCTTGAACACGACTTCGGTGCCCGATTCGCTGAGCAGCGACTTGAGCTTCATGCGCACCGTGGCGGCGTTGCGGCCGCCGCGGTTGTACTCGGACTTGAGCACGATCATCGGATCCTTGCCGTGCATGATGACGTTGCCGGGACGGATTTCCTGAGCGAGTTTCATGGCGTGATTCCTGCGGGGTGATCGGGCGGCGCCCGCGGCGCGACGGCGCAGCGCTCGCGCATGGGGCGAAGAATCGGTACGACCGGGCGCGCCCGGCGTGCGGCGGCCGGTGGCTCGTCTCGCCGCGCTCGACCGGCGATTTTACCGGCCTGAGCGCGCCAGGGCGCGCAGGCCGGCGGTCAGGTCGGGCAGGCGCCGCAGCCGCTCGCGCCAGGCACGGCAGTGCTCGCCCCAGGCGGCTAGCTGCGGCAGCTCGATGCGCTGCGCGGCCGCACCGATCCCGTTCCAGGTGCGCGACGCCGCGCGCAGTCGCACCGCCAGCGCCGCCGGCGCGCCGTGCAGGAAGCGATCGTTGAAGGCTTCGAGCTTGCGCGCATGCGCGCCGTCGGACTGCGGATAGAGTTGCCACAGGAAGGGCCGGCCCGCCCACTGGGCGCGAACGAAGGAGTCTTCGCCGCGCACCAGGTTCAGGTCGCACGACCACAGCAGGTGGTCGTAGTCGGTCTGCGCCAGCGCCGGCAGGAACTGCGCGCGCAGCGCACCGCGCCGCGCCTCGCGGCCGAGCAAGGCCTGCACCTGCTGCGCCGCCGGCCCGAGTGTGACCAGCAGCAGGGTCGGCTCGGCCGCAAGCGCATCGACCAGCGCCGGCAGCGCCGCGTTGGCATAGCAAAACAGGCTCACGCTGCGCTCGCCGGCCGCCGGAGCGATGCCCTGCGCGCGCCGCCAGGCGGCGGCATCGAAGGCGCGCTGGCGCGCCGCCAGGTCGGTCTCGCGCATCAGGCCGCCGGTGCGCTCGCTGAAGCCCGGATAGTAGAAGTGCTTGACCAGGCCGCGCCCGGCCCCGGCCAATTGCGGCGACGGCAGCAGGTGGTTGCGCTCGACGTAGTCCTCGGCGCTCAGGTACTCAAGATTGATCCACGCCGGCGGCGGCCGGCGCGCCGCCATCGCCTGCACGAAGCCGGGCGGCAGGCTGCAACCGAAGGCTTCGATCACCGCATCGGCCGGCGCGATGCCGGCGTCGTCGGCCGCCGGCCAGCGATCGACGCAGACGCCGGCGGCGCCGCGCGGCGCCATCCAGGCGAGCGCGCGCGCATCGTCGACCCACAGGCGCACGCTGTCGCCGCGCGCCGCCAGATCGGCCGCCAGCCGCCAGCACACGCCGAGGTCGCCGTAGTTGTCGACGACCTGGCAGAACAGGTCCCAGCGCAACGCAGCGTTCATTGGCGCTCGCGGCGAGCGAAGCGCACCGGCGAGCGAGCGGCCGCGCGTGGCGCGCGCCGCCGCCGGCGTCTCAGGCCGAGGCGTTCTTGCGTGCCTCGTAGGCCGAGGGCGTGACGCCGGCGCGACCGAGGAATTCGCGCAGGTGCATGACCGAGCTGCGGTCGAGCGTGCTGCCGTGGTGCGGCCGGTGCAGCACGCCTTCCATGCGGTTGAGCTTCACGCGCAGGCGTGCGCCCGACAGCGACTCGATCTCGGCGCCGACGTGATTGAGCAGCGACTCGACTTCGCGCCAGTGAATGTTGCCGCTGACCGGGTCCTTGAACAGTGTGCGCAGCAAGTGTGCGTGCTTGTGGCTCACGGGTCGACCTCCGCTGTGCGGCTCGGGCGCGGCGGCGCGCTCGAGCTGCGCCCGCTCGCGGGCGCCTGCAGCGCAGGATACGCCGGCACCTCGCGCGACGGGCTTGACCGCCGGCAAGGCCCGCGGCTGGCGCGACTCTCGGGGTGCCGAGCCTCGCGCCGCGCGCCGCTCAGCCGAACGGCGCCATGCCGATCAGCACCCGGTGCAGCCAGAACGCGAACAGCACCCACGCCACCAGGCCGGCGCCGACCGCGAGCAGGTCGCGCGTCAGCGGTCCGGCCGGGTAGACGGTGCCGGCAGCACGGTCGCGCCGGCGCGCGGCCGTGTAATCGACCACCGCCCAGACGAGGAAGGCGCCGAAAAGCACGAGATCGGCCAACATGCCGTTGGCGATCAGGTGCGACAGCGCCCAGAACTTGACCCCGAGCACCATCGGGTGGCCGACCGCCTGCTTGATGCGCGTGCCGGGAACGAAGGCGGCCGCAAGCAGGATGAAGGCCGGGATCGTCAGCAGCGAGGCCAAATGGCGCGTCCACACCGGCGGCGCGAACAGGAACACCGGCTCCTGGCGCGCGGCACCGTAGCCGTAGACGATCAGCACGAAGCCCGCCACCGACACCGCACCGACCGCGGCCTTCCAGGCGTTCGGCCCGAGGGCGGCGATGCGCTGCACGCGCCACGGCTCAGCGACGATGCGCAGCGAGTGGGCGCCGAGAAAGAGCACGAGGCCGAGAACGAGCAGGGTCATGGTGGGTCCGATCGGTCACGCCCGAGCGACCGCCGCCCGGGCCGGCGCGAGTATCGCCGAAGCAGACGCAGGCGCCGCCGTCGACCGTGCGTGCGGCGGGGTCGGGGTTTGCGCGCATCACGACCGGTGCGCCGCGGACCCTCAGCCCGCCGTCAACAGCGCTGGCAGCCCGGGCGAGCCGCGCAGGATGCGCGCGACTGAGCCGTCGCTGACGAGCGCGGCGGCGCGCTCGATGTCGGCCGCGAGGCTGCGGTCGGCAGCGAGCGACGGGCAGTGCCGGCGCAGCAGCGCGTGCGCGGCCTCCAGCGGCGGCGAACTGGCGAGCGGGCGCAGGAACTCGATGCCCTGAGCCGCCGCCAGCCACTCGATGGCGACGATGTGCGCGCTGTTGGCGATCATCGGCTGCAGGCGGCGCGCGGCGAAGGTGGCCATGCTGACGTGGTCCTCCTGGTTGGCGCTGGTCGGCAGGCTGTCGACGCTGGCCGGATGCGCGAGCGACTTGTTCTCGCTCGCGAGCGCGGCCGCGGTCACGTGCGCGATCATGAAGCCGCTGTTCAGTCCGGCATCGGCGGCGAGAAACGGCGGCAGGCGCGAAACACCGGCGTCGATCAGCATCGCGACGCGCCGCTCGGCGATCGCGCCGACTTCGGCGATCGCCAGCGCCGTCGCATCGCAGGCGAGCGCCACCGGCTCGGCGTGGAAGTTGCCGCCCGAGAGGATCGTGCCGCCGGGCTCCGCGACCTCGCTCGCCTGCGCGCCGGCGAACACCAGCGGGTTGTCGGTGACCGCGTTGGCTTCGCGCACCAGCACCCGCGCCGCGTGGCGCAACTGGTCGAGGCAGGCGCCGACCACCTGCGGCTGGCAGCGCAGGCTGTACGGGTCCTGGACGCGGTCGTCGCCTTCCCGGTGCGAGGCGCGGATCGCCGAGCCCTCGAGCAGCGTGCGGTAACAGCGCGCGACGTCGATCTGGCCGGGCTGGCCGCGCAGTTCGTGGATGCGCGGATCGAAGGGGCCGTCGCTGCCGCGCGCGGCATCGACTGAGAGCGCGCCGACCACCAGCGCCGCCTCGAGCACCGGCTCGAAGGCGAGCAGCGCGTGCAGCGCCAGCGCGGTCGAGGTCTGCGTGCCGTTGATCAGCGCCAGGCCTTCCTTCGCTTCGAGCACCAGCGGCGCGATGCCGGCCTGGCGCAGCAGCGGCGCCGCCGGCGCGCGCCCGCCCTCGACCAGGAAGTCGCCCTCGCCCATCAGCGCCAGCGTCATGTGCGCCAGCGGCGCCAGGTCGCCCGAGGCGCCGACCGAGCCCTGGCCCGGCACGTACGGCACCAGCCCGGCGTTGTGCACGGCGAGCAGTCGCTCGATCACGAGCGGCCGCACGCCCGAGTGGCCGCGCGCCAGGCTCGCCGCCTTCAGCGCCAGCATCAGCCGCACGACCGCGGGCGCGAGCGGCGCGCCGACGCCAGCGCTGTGCGAGCGGATCAAGTTGCGCTGGAGCGAGTCCAGGTCGGCGGCGCCGATGCGCGTCGAGGCGAGCTTGCCGAAGCCGGTGTTGACGCCGTAGACGGCGGCCGCGCCGGCGGCCGCGCGCCGCACGACGGCGGCACTGGCGGTGATCGCGGCCTGCGCCGCCGGGTCGATCGCAAGCTCCAGTCCGCCGGCGTGGATCGTGCGCAATTCGTCGAGCGTCAGCGCACCCGGCCTGAGCGTCAGTGCAGCCATCGCGGCAGGCCGGTTACGCGCCGATCATCGGCAGCTTCAGGCCCTGCTCGCGCGCGCACTGGATGGCGAGCTCGTAGCCGGCATCGGCATGGCGCATCACGCCACTGGCCGGATCGTTCCAGAGCACGCGCTCGAGGCGCTTGGCGGCGGCATCGGTGCCGTCGCAGACGATCACCACGCCGGCGTGCTGCGAGTAGCCCATGCCGACGCCGCCGCCGTGGTGCAGGCTGACCCAGGTGGCGCCGCTGGCGGTGTTGAGCAGCGCGTTGAGCAGCGGCCAGTCGGACACCGCGTCCGAGCCGTCGCGCATCGCCTCGGTCTCGCGGTTGGGGCTCGCCACCGAGCCCGAATCCAGATGGTCGCGGCCGATCACGATCGGCGCCTTCAGTTCGCCGCTCCTCACCATCTCGTTGAAGGCGAGCCCGGCGCGCTGGCGCTCGCCCAGGCCGATCCAGCAGATGCGCGCCGGCAGGCCCTGGAAGGCGATCCTCGACTGCGCCATGTCGAGCCAATGGTGCAGGTGCGCATCCTCGGGGAAGAGCGCCTTGATCCGCGCGTCGGTCCTGCGGATGTCTTGCGGATCGCCCGACAGCGCCACCCAGCGGAACGGCCCCTTGCCGCGGCAGAACAGCGGCCGGAGGTACGCCGGCACGAAGCCGGGGAAGTCGAAGGCGTTGCGAACGCCGCGGTCGAAGGCCACCTGGCGGATGTTGTTGCCGTAGTCGACGGTGGGCACGCCCATCGCGTGGAACTCCAGCATCGCCTGCACGTGCACGGCGCAGCTCGCCGCGGCGGCATCGCCCAGTCGCGCGTGCCGGCTGTCGTCGGCCTGCGCCGCGCGCCACTCGTCGACGGTCCAGCCGGCCGGCAGGTAGCCGTTGATAAGGTCGTGCGCCGAGGTCTGGTCGGTCACGAGGTCGGGCCTCACGCCGCCGGCGCGCGCGCGCCGCACCAGCTCGGGCAGGACTTCGGCCGCGTTGCCGAGCAGGCCGATCGACACCGCCTTGCCTTCGCCCGTGTAGCGGCGGATGCGCGCCAGCGCGTCGTCCAGGCTGCCCGCCTGCTCATCGAGGTAACGGCTGCGCAGGCGAAAGTCGATGCGGCTTTGCTGGCATTCGATGGTGAGCGAACAGGCGCCGGCGAAGCTCGCCGCCAGCGGCTGCGCGCCGCCCATGCCGCCCAGCCCCGCGGTCAGGATCCAGCGGCCGCCGAGGCTGCCCGCGTAGTGCTGGCGGCCGGCCTCGGCGAAGGTCTCGTAGGTGCCCTGAACGATGCCCTGGCTGCCGATGTAGATCCAACTGCCCGCGGTCATCTGGCCGAACATCATCAGGCCCTTGCGGTCGAGCTCGTGGAAGTGCTCCCAGGTCGCCCACTTGGGCACGAGGTTCGAGTTGGCGATCAGCACCCGCGGCGCGTCCACGTGCGTGCGCAGCACACCGACCGGCTTGCCGGATTGAATGAGCAGCGACTCGTCTTCGTTCAGTTCGCGCAGCGCGCGCAGGATCGCCTCGTAGCAGTCCCAGTTGCGCGCCGCCTTGCCGATGCCGCCGTAGACCACCAGCGCCTCGGGGTTCTCGGCCACCTCAGGATCGAGGTTGTTCTGGATCATCCGGTAGGCGGCCTCGATCAGCCAGTTCTTGCAGGCGAGCTGGCTGCCGCGCGGCGCGCGCACCGGATGCGGAGCAAGGCCGCTGCCGGCGCGCTGCGGTGGCGACGGATCGTGCATCGGGTCCTCGCGGCGAACGTTCGAGTCGGTTGCTCCGACGCGGGAGGGCGCCGTCACTCTAGTTGTCTAGACAACAAGGGTCAAGCGGCCTTCGGATCGACCACGTGACGCGAGTGCGGTCCCAGGAGCAGGCAGGCCTGCGCGACCATGCTCTCGACGATCTGCGCCGCCGGCGGCGAGTCGTGAATGATTCCGCAGACTTCTCCCATGAGGACGCCGGAGTTGTCGGCGTCCCCCGCCTCGAAAGCGCAGCGGAAGCGCTCGTACTCGACGTCGATGGCCTGCTCCATCTCGCGCTCGCGTCCATGCCACCTGGCGACGAAGCCGTTCTTCAGGACGCGAACGACGAACTCCGGGTTGGGCCAGTACCGCTTCCGGACCACATCGACCGAGTTCGACTTCATCGTGCAGTCGCCGTCGGCACGGACGATGGCACGGCGAAAGCCCTCCGGCGCCTCCGACTCCTCGCTGGCGATGAACCGCGTTCCGACCAGAACGCCGTCCGCGCCGAGCATGAGCGCCGCAGCGAGTCCGCGACCGTCGCCCACGCCTCCGGCCGCGACCAGAACGGTGTCGGGTGAATGCGTTGCGAGGTAGTCGGCGGCCTCGGGCAAGAGCGTGAACAGTCCTCGCTGGCCGCTGTGCCCGCCGGCCTCGCAACCTTCGGCGACGACGATGTCGGCGCCCGCCGCGACGGCCTCGCGCAGGTACTTCATGCCCTGCACCTGACAGATCACCGGCACGCCCTGTGCCTTGATGCGCGGCGCGTGCGGCTCGACTTCGCCAAACGACAACATCAGCGCCGCCGGTCGCTTGGCCAAGACCCGGTCGAGAAGGCTCGGATCTTTCGCCATCGACCAGGTGATGAACCCGCAGCCGACCCGGGCAGCCCCAGCCGCCGCGAACTGCCGCTCCAGCCACTCAGCGTCTCCGTAGCCGCCGCCGATGATGCCCAGTCCGCCCGCGTTCGATACCGCTGCCGCCAGCCTTCCGCCAGCCATGATGCCCATGGGTGCCAGGAGGACTGGATGCCGGATCCGCAGCTTCTCCGTGAGTCTGGTGTTCAGTTGCATGTTGGTCGAAGTCTCCTCGTGCCGTGCCGTCGCGTCCGGGCTGGCGCCCCGGCACCGGCTTCAGGCTGTCGCATGCACATGGTCGGCATACGCGATCCCCCGGCCGAGCGACCAATCCATGTGCGAGTTCTCGGTCAGCGCGACCATTACGTCATCGGCCCTAAAGCCGGCGGTCATGGCGCGCGCTGCGATGTGCCGGTACAGGCTGCGCTTTTGATCGTCCGTTCGACCTTGCAGGAACGTGATCTCGACGATGCAGGCGTCGCGAGTACGGTTCACGCCGCCAAACTCGGGGTCCAGAATCATCTCCTCGCTATCCATGCGCGAGATGAGCTGAAACAGATCCTTCGGCGGCACGTTGCAGGTCTGGACCAACCCGTCCTGAGCCGCGTCTGCCAGTGCCCTGACTCTGCTCGCGTCGAGGTGCTTGGGCGCATAGACCTTGGTAAGCGGCATGGAGTCTCCGAGCCTGCTGAGTCACAGCCGCACTGTAGCGCTTGAAGGTGTGGCCAGGATCGACACGACCTCAGGCGGCATCGGCTCGCTCGCCGCACCGCGGTCGCTTGTCTAGACAGGGGGCCGCAAGTACGATCCTCGCATGCCTGCCGCGCCGCTTCCGACTGCCGCCGCGCGGCGCGCTGCGGCCTCGCCCTACGCCCGCGTCAAGCAGTTCATCCGCTCGGGGCTGCTGCGCGGCCGCTGGCCGCCGGGCGCGCTGATGCCGTCGGAGGCCGAGCTGGTCGGCCAGTTCGGCCTCAGCCGCATGACCGTCAACCGGGCGCTGCGCGAGCTGCAATCAGAAGGGCTGGTCGAACGCGTGCAGGGCGTGGGCACCTTCGCCGCGCGCGTGCAAAGAGTGCTGTCGACGCTGACCATCCGCGATTTGCAGGAGGAGATCGAAGCGCGCGGTCACCGCCACCATGCGATCGTGCACGTCAAGCGCCGGGAGAAGGCGCCCGCGGCGCTGGCGCGGCAGCTCGGCCTGGCGCCGGGGGCGCCGGTGTTTCACACGCTGATCGTCCACCACGAGGACGGCGTGCCGCTGCAACTGGAGGACCGCTACGTCAACCCGGCCGCAGCACCCGGGTTCCTGCAGGTCGACTTCGCGCGCACGACGCCGACCCGCTACCTCCTGGAGCGAATCCCCGACTGGGAGGCGCAGTACACGCTCGAAGCCGCCGCACCGACCGAACAGGACGCGAAGCTGCTCGCCATCGCGCGCGGCGAGCCCTGCCTGGTGATCGTCCGCCGCAGCGCAAGCCGCGGTCTGCCGATCACGATTGCGCGTCTCGTGCACCCCGGCTCGCGTTACCAGCTCGCAGGGCGGTTCAGTCCATGAGCCCGCCGGGCGCTGCGGATCCAGGCGGCGCGCCTGCCGGCGGCGGCGCGCGCGCGGGCCTCTCGCTGTGGCGCAACGCGCAGCTCGCAACGCTGGCCGGCGCTGCGCCCTGGGGCTGGATCGACCGCGGCGCGCTGGTGGTCGAGGGCGAGACGCTGCGCTGGGCCGGCGAAGAGCGGCAGATTCCGTCGCTTGCGTTCGCCGCCGAGCACGATCTCGGCGGCCGTCTGGTCACGCCCAGCCTGGTCGACTGCCACACGCACCTCGTCTACGGCGGCGATCGCGCGCGCGAGTTCGAGCTGCGTGCGCAGGGTGCCAGTTACGAGGAGATCGCGCGCGCCGGCGGCGGCATCCGCGCGACCGTGGCCGCCACGCGCGCCGCCGGCGACGAGGCGCTCTACGCCGCCGCTCGCGCGCGCGCGCTGGCGCTGCGGGCCGAAGGCGTGACCACGGTCGAGATCAAGTCCGGCTACGGCCTCGCGGCCGAGCACGAGGCGCGCTGCCTGCGCGTGGCGCGGCGCCTCGGTCGCGAGTTGCCGCTGGCGGTGCGAACGACCTGCCTGGCCGCGCACGCGCTGCCGCCCGAGTTCGACCGCCGCGCCGACGACTACATCGACGCCGTCTGCGCCTGGATGCCGGCGCTGCACGCCGAAGGGCTGGTCGATGCGGTCGATGCCTTCTGCGACCGCATCGGCTTTACGCCGGCGCAGACGCGGCGCGTGTTCGCAGCCGCACGCGCGCTCGGCCTGCCGGTCAAGCTGCACGCCGAGCAGTTCAGCGACCAGGGCGGCGCCGAGCTCGCGGCCGAGTTCGGCGCGCTGTCGTGCGACCACCTCGAGCACTTGAGCGAGGCCGGCGTGCAGGCGATGGCGCGCGCCGGCACGGTCGCGGTGCTGCTGCCGGGCGCGTTTTACTTCCTGCGCGAGACGAAGCTTCCGCCGGTGCAAAGACTGCGCGCCGCCGGCGTGCCGATCGCGCTTGCGACCGACCACAATCCCGGCTCGTCGCCGACGCTGTCGCCGCTGCTGATGCTGAACATGGCCTGCACGCTGTTCCGCCTGACGCCCGAGGAGGCGCTGCGCGGCATCACCGTCCACGGCGCGCGTGCGCTCGGCCTCGCCGACCGCGGCACGCTCGCCGCCGGCCGGCGCGCCGACTTCGCCGTTTGGGAGCTCGAGCATCCGCGCGAACTCGTCTATCCATTCGGCCAGCGCCCCGGCGTACGCGTGATCGCCGGCGGGCAAGAGCACGGGACGTGAGCGCGCACGACCTCACGCTGCACCGGGGAACGGCGCCGCTGCTGGTCAGCGTGCCGCACGCCGGCACGGCAATTCCGGACGAACTGAAGCCGCGCTTCACCGCGCGCGCACTCGCGCTCGAGGACACCGACTGGCACGTCGACGCGCTGTACGCGTTCGCGCGCGAGCTTGGCGCCAGCCTGATCGTCGCGAGGCACTCGCGCTACCTGATCGACCTGAACCGGCCGCCGCAGGACACGCCGCTGTACGCGAGCGGCAACAGCACCGGACTGTGCCCAACGCGCGCGTTCACCGGCGAGCCGCTGTACCGCGACGGCCAGGAACCCGACGCCGCTGAAGTCGCGCGCCGCCGCGCCAGGTTCTGGCAGCCGTACCACGACGCGCTTGCGGCCGAACTCGCGCGCCTGAAGGCGCGCCACGGTCACGCGCTGCTGTGGGAGGGCCACAGCATCAAGTCCGAGCTGCCGTGGCTGTTCGCCGGCCGGCTGCCGGATCTGAACCTCGGCACCGCCGATGGCGCAAGCTGCGCGCCGTCGCTGCGCGCGGCGCTGCAGCGGGTGCTCGACAGCCAGTCGCGCTACACGCACGTGACCGACGGCCGCTTCAAGGGTGGCTACATCACGCGCCACTACGGCCGGCCGCACGAGCAGGTGCACGCAGTCCAGCTCGAACTGTCGTGGGCCTGCTATCTACGCAGCGAGGCGCTGCCGTTCGAACTCGACCCCACGCGCGCGGCGCGCCTGCAGCCGCTGCTGCGCGCGCTGCTGCAGGCGGCACTCGACTGGAGGCCCGAATGACGGACGTTCGCCTGTGGGCCGAGCGCGCCTTCCTGCCCGCAGGCTGGCAGACCGACGTGCTGCTGGAGGCGCAAGGCGGCCGCTGGCGCACGGTGGCACCCGGCGTGCGGCCGGCGCCGGCCGGCGCGACGGTCGTCGCCGGGCCGCTTTTGCCCGCGGTCGTGAGCGCGCACAGCCACGCTTTCCAGCGCGCGTTTGCCGGGCTGGCCGAGCGGCGAGAGGCCGCGGCCGACGACTTCTGGTCGTGGCGCGACCGCATGTACCAGGTGGCGCTGCGCATCACGCCCGAGCAACTGCGCGCGATCGCCGCCCAGCTCTACGTCGAACTGCTCGCCGGCGGCTACACGCAGGTGTGCGAGTTCCACTACCTGCAGCACGACCGCGACGGCCGCGCCTACGCCGACCCGCTGGCGCTGTCGTGGGCGCTCGCCGAGGCGGCGGCCGAAGCCGGCATCGGCCTGACGCTGCTGCCGGTGCTGTACGAGCGCGCCGGCTTCGCGCAGCCCGAGCTGCGCCACGACCAGCGCCGCTTCCGCCTGACGGCGCCGCAGGTGTGGCAGGCGCACAGCCGCATCGCCGCGAGCGGCCGGCCGCTGCTGCGTGCCGGCCTGGCGATCCACTCGCTGCGCGCGGCAGCGCCGGCGTCGCTGCACGCGCTGCGCGCGCTCGCAGCCGACTTTGACGGCCCGATCCACATCCACGTCGCCGAGCAGACCGCCGAGGTCGACGACTGCGCGGCCGCCACCGGCACGCGGCCGATCGAATGGCTGGCGCGCGAGCGCCTGCTCGATGCGCGCTGGCAGCTCGTGCACGCCACACACGCCACGCGCGCGGAGATCGGCGCCGTGGCGGCGAGCGGCGCCGGCGTCGTCCTGTGCCCGAGCACCGAGGCCAACCTCGGCGACGGCCTTGCGGACCTGCCGGGCTGGCTCGACGCCGGCGTGGCGCTCGCGATCGGCTCCGACAGCCAGGTCACGCGCGACTGGCGCGAGGAGCTGCGCTGGCTCGACTACGGCCAGCGGCTGGCGCTGCGCCGGCGCAACGTCGCCGCCGATCCGCAGTCGGGGCAGGCGTCGACCGCGCAGCGGCTGGTCGCGGGCGTCGTCGCCGCAGGCGCGCGCGCCTGCGGCGAGCCGCTCTGGGGGCTAGCGCCCGGTGCGCGCGCCGATGCGCTCGTGGCCGCGCCGCGCGCCGACGCCATGCTCGGCGTGCCGCCCGAGCACTGGCTCGATGCGCTCGTGTTCTCGTCGCCGGCAGCACCGTGGGCGGAAGTGATGGTCGCCGGCCGCTGGCTGCGGCGCGGCGGCGTGCACGCCGGCGCCGAGCCGATCGCGCGCCGCTTCGAGGCGGCGATGGCCGAGCTCTGGCCGCTGCCATAACGCGCAGGCGGCGATCGCGCCGCTCGGTCAGCGCACAGCGCCGGCGCGATGGCCGTGACCTGTGCGCCGTCGGCCCGGACGGCGTCGCCTGCCGCTCAGGTGCCGCGCACGAACGGGTTGTCGCGCCGCTCGCGCCCGAAGGTGCTCTCCGGGCCGTGACCGGGAACGAACACCGTCTCGTCGCCCATCGGCCACAGCCGCTCGGTGATGCTGGCGATCAGGGTGTCGTAGTCGCCGCCGGGAAAGTCGGTGCGGCCGATGCTGCCGGCAAAGAGCACGTCGCCGACGTAGGCGCGAGCGCCTTCGGCGTCGTGGAAGACGACGTGCCCCGGCGTGTGCCCGGGCGTGTGGCGCACCGCCAGCGTCGTCGCGCCCACCTGCACCGAGTCGCCGTCGGCGAGCCAGCGCGAAGGCGCGAAGGGCTCGGCCGCGGCGAAGCCGAACATCCGCGCCTGCTGCGCCAGGCCGTCGATCCAGTAGCCGTCGCCCGGATGCGGGCCGACGATCGGCACGGCGAGCAGCCGCGCCAGCGTGCCGGCGCCGCCGGCGTGGTCGATGTGCGCGTGCGTGAGCAGGATCTGCGTGATGCGCACGCCGCGCCGGCGCGCCGCGGCGACGATGCGCTCGACCTCACCGCCCGGATCGATTACCGCCGCCTCGCGCGTGCGCTCGCACCAGACGAGCGAGCAGTTCTGCTGGAACGGCGTGACGACGATGGTTTCGGAGCCGAGCATGGCGGATCGCGCATCGATGGGCGGGTGCGGCCAGCATAGCGGCTCGCCGCCGATCGCCTTCGGCGCGGCCGGCGCGTTGCCGCGCCGGCCGAAGCCTTGTCGGCGGTCAAAGGCCGCGCGCCCGACCGTGCGCCGGCGGGCGAGCCGGTGCTACCGTGGCCGGCGACAAGAGGCGCGACAGCCTCGCGCGCGCTGCGCGCACCCGGCCGATCCAGCGAGAGAGGGGACCCATGCCAGCGAAAGTCGACTTCGCCGCACTCAGTCTGATGGACACGCTCGACCTGGCGACACTGATCGAGGTCGAGGCGGTCAAGCGCTACGAGTTGTTCGTCGAGCAGATCGGCAGCTCGACCGATGCCGGGGCGTTCTTCCAGTCGATGGTCGTCAACGAGAAAAAGCACGCCGACGAACTGGCCGAACGCCGCGGCACGCTGTTCGGCCAGACGGCACCGCGGGTCAAGCTCGGCGACCTCTTCGACGTCGAGGCCCCCGATGTCGGCTCGACCTACCGCAACATGTCCGAGCTCAGGGCCTGCCAGGTGGCCCTGCGCGCGGAGAAGAAGGCGCACGAGTTCTACGACCGCGCGCTGCGCCACGTGACCCATCCCGAGGTCCGGGCGCTGTTCGAGGAGCTGCGCGACGAGGAAGCCGAGCACGTGCGCATGGTCGAGGCAATCATCGCCAAGCTGCCGCCCTCGGCCAGGCTGGACCTCGAAGACGAGGACGACACCTCGACGCGCATGGGCTACTAGGCGCGCTCGACCCGAGCGCGCCGATGCACGGCTAGAACTTCACTTCGAACGTGGCGTAGAGGTTGTACGCCTGCGCCAGCGGCGCAAGCGCCGACATCTGACCCTGGATGTCGGTGATCCTCACCGGCGCACCGACCCAGTTGTTGCTGCCCGTGTACTTGAAGTCGTACGACTGGTAGCCGAGGCGGAAGAACGCCTTGGCGTCGGGCGAGGCGATCGGCGTGGCGCCGATTTCCTGGATCAGGTAGACGTCGTAGACGTCGCCGCGCGTGCCGAGCTTGGAGGTCCACATGTCTGCGGCGGCGGGAGCGAAGGTGATCCAGTTCTTGGAGCCGCGGTTGAACTCGAGGCCGAGCTTGGTCCGGCTGGGCAGGTCGTAGCGCACGCCGAGGTAGATCGCGTTGCCGGTCTTGTCGCTCGGCGCCTCCGGGCCGAAGAAGGAGCCGGTCAGCAGACCCTGGAAGCCGAACTGCGCCGACACGTTCTCGTTCGGTTGCGCCACGCTCCAGCCGAAATCGGCGAAGTAGTTGAGATCGCCGGCGCCGACCCGGGCGAGCCTGCCCAACACGCCGATGCCGTACCAGTCGATGTCGCCGAGGTTGATCTTGGCCTGCGTGTCGCCGAAGTAGGTGCCCTTCATCGCCGGCGCGTCGAAGATGTTCATGCCGCGGTTCCACTGCAGCCACACGCGCAGCCTGTCGGTCTCGTAGGGGATCACGCTCACGCCGAGCATGTCGGTGTCGTCGAGCGAGTTGCCGCGCGCCCTGCTGAAGCCGCTCTCGAAGCCGCGGCCGTAGCAGACCTTGGCGTAGGCGCCGGGAAGGGCGGCGATGTCCGCCATGTAGCCGAGCGTGAGGCCGTCGAACGCGTAGTTGACGAGCAACGCCGGCACGCCCGCGGTGCCGACCAGTTCGGCATTGTTCTTCAGGTGCGTGGGCGCGCCGTCGGTCGAGGGGCGGCGGCCGACCGAGAACCAGGCGTCGACGCCGCCGATGCCGGCCCAGGTGGCGAAGGCGCGGTCGACGACGAGCGCGCTGCTCGAGGGCACGCGGCCGAGCGTGCCGTCGAACACGCCGACGCGGTCGGCGAAGAACGGCGCGGCGCCGCGGTTGACGAGGGCGGCTTCGTCCTGCGCGCCCCAGATCTTGTACATCGCCAGCCGCGCCTTGACCGAGATGTTCTCGGCCACCGCGGCCCGCAGGTCGAGGGCGAAGCGATTGAAGTAGATGCTGTCGTTCTTCGGCTCGTAGGCGGGCACAAAGGCGGGCGGCGCGAACGAGGCGAGCCCGGCCATCATCGCCGCGTTGGCGCCGAGGAAGGCCTGCGCCTCGGTGTGCGTGCGAACTGCGGCCATGCCCTGCGCGAAGCCGATGAAGCCGTTGAGCATCGCCCCCGTGGCGGGGCCGGGGTTGGCGAAGAACGCCTGCTGCAACTGACTTTGCGCCAGCGAGAACATGGCGTTGACGTCGGTGAACGGCTTGGTCTCGCCGCGCAGGCGGTCGACGCGGAACTGGTAGTCGCCGCCCCAGGTGAGCCAGCCTTCGCCGGCGGGCTGCGTCGCCGCGGCCGGCGCGGCCGCGGACTTCTCCTTGAGCGCTTCGAGCTCCTTGCTGATCGCGTCGAGTTGCCGCGTCAGGCCCTGGATGCGGGCATCGACGTCGGCGCCGGTGGCATGCGCCGCCAGCGGCAGGAACAGGGCCGAGATCGATGCCGCGATCAACGTCCGACGGAAGAACGAACTGGACATGAATACTCCTTCATGTGTCGTCCGCCCGTTCCTTCTCGTCGCGGCATTTGTTGCGCGCGGCGCGCGGCCACTGGGCCGCGCGGATTCGCGCATCCACGGCTTTTGGTGAAGAAGAAACTGTCGAGGTCACGACGGACGCACGCAGGTCCTCGCGACAGTCGATTATGGTCAGGCGCGGCGCGGCGGCTTGATGGCCGTCAGCGCAGGCCGCTCGCGGCGAAGTCGCAACCGCTCTACGGTGAGGCCGGTCACCGAGGTTGTGGCGCTGCGGGCACGGACGGCGCGTCGCCTGCGGCGCGCGCCTAGACGTCGATGTTGCTTGCCGCCAGCGCGTTGCTCTCGATGAAGCGCTTGCGCGGCTCGACTTCGTCGCCCATCAGGGTGGTGAAGATCTGGTCAGCGCCGATCGCGTCTTCGATCTGCACCTTGAGCAGGCGGCGCACCGCCGGGTCCATGGTCGTCTCCCACAACTGCTCGGGGTTCATCTCGCCCAGGCCCTTGTAGCGCTGCTTGCCGACGCCGGCCTCGGCCTGAGCCAGCAGCCAGCGCATGGCGGCGCCGAAGTCTTCCACCGGCGCCTCCTTCGCCTTCTCGCCTTCGCCGCGCGCGACCTTGGCACCGGCGCCGATCAGGCCGCGGAAGGTCTTGGCGGCACGGTTCAGCGCCGCGTAGTCGGCGCCGTGGGTGAACTCGGCGTCGATGCCGCTGGCGCGCACGTTGCCGTGGTGGCGGCGCTCGATGCGCAGGCGGTGCTTGTCGGTGGCGGCGTCGTGGATCGCGTGCACCTCGACCGTGTGGTTGCCGAGCGCCTCCTGCAAGCGCGCCGCGCTCGCCTGCGCCGCGGCGGCGTCGTCGAGGTTCAGTTCGACTCCATGGGCGATCGCCTCGAGCGCGCCGCGGTCGATCACCTGCGCCACGCGCCGGACCACGGCGTCGGCGAGCAGGTACTGGCGCGCCAGCTCGGCGAGCGCATCGGCGCCGATCGCCGCTCCGGCAGCGGCCGCGGCCGCGTCCGGGTACAGGCGGGCGCCGTCGAGCGCGAGCCGCAGCAGGTAGTGGGCGAACTCGTGGTCGTCCTTCAGGTAGCGCTCGTCGCGGCCGTGCTTGACCTTGTACAGCGGCGGCTGGGCGATGTAGATGTGTCCGCGCTCGACCAGTTGCGGCATCTGCCGGTAGAACAGGGTCAGCAGCAGCGTGCGGATGTGGGCGCCGTCGACGTCGGCGTCGGTCATGACGATGATCCGGTGGTAGCGCAGCTTGTCCGGGTTGAACTCCGGGCCGATGCTGGTGCCGAGCGCCGTGATCAAGGTGGCGATCTGCTCCGAGCCGATCAGCTTGTCGAAGCGCGCGCGCTCGACGTTGAGCACCTTGCCGCGCAGCGGCAGCACCGCCTGGAACTTGCGGTCGCGGCCCTGCTTGGCGCTGCCGCCGGCCGAGTCGCCCTCGACGATGTACAGCTCGCACTTCTCCGGGTCCTTCTCCTGGCAGTCGGCGAGCTTGCCCGGCAGGCCGGCGCCGTCGAGAACGCCCTTGCGCCGCGTCATCTCGCGCGCCTTGCGCGCCGCTTCGCGCGCGCGCGCCGCCTCGACGATCTTGCCGCAGATGATCTTGGCGTCGGCCGGCTTCTCGAGCAGGTAGGCCGCGAGCGCCTTGGCCACCACGTCCTCGACCGCCGGCCGCACCTCGGAGGAGACCAGCTTGTCCTTGGTCTGCGAGCTGAACTTCGGCTCGGGCACCTTGACGCTGAGCACGCACGCCAGTCCCTCGCGCATGTCGTCGCCGCTGGTCTCGACGCGCGCCTTCTTGTCGAGTTCGTTCTCCTTGATGTAGTTGTTGATCACGCGCGTCATCGCCGCGCGCAGGCCGGTGATGTGCGTGCCGCCGTCGCGCTGCGGGATGTTGTTGGTGAACACCAGCAGCGACTCGTTGTAGCTGTCGTTCCACTGCATCGCCACTTCGACGCCGACGCCGACCCCGCCCGCCGCCGACTCGCCGGCGACGTGGAACACGTTCGGGTGCAGGACGGTCTTGGCGCGGTTGATGTACTCGACGAAGCCCTTGACGCCGCCGGCGAAGGCGAAGTCCTCCTCCTTGCCGCTGCGCTGGTCGATCAGGCGGATGCGCACGCCGTTGTTGAGGAACGACAGCTCGCGCAGCCGCTTGGACAGGATCTCGTAGTGGAACTCGACGTTGCCGAAGATCGTCTCGTCGGGCAGGAAGTGGACCTCGGTGCCGCGCTTGTCGCTTGTGCCCAGCACGTGCATCGGCGATACACGCTCGCCGGCGATCGTCTCCAGCCTGCGGTTTTGCACCGCGCCGGCATGGAACTCCAGGTGGTGCACGCGGCCGTCGCGTCGCACCGTCAGTCGCAGCCACTTGCTGAGCGCATTGACGCAGGAGACGCCGACCCCGTGCAGTCCGCCCGAGACCTTGTAGCTGTTCTGGTCGAACTTGCCGCCGGCGTGCAGCTCGGTGAGGGCGATCTCGGCGGCGCTGCGCTTCGGGTCGTGCTTGTCGTCGAACTTGATGTCGGTCGGGATGCCGCGGCCGTTGTCGATCACCGAGATCGAGTTGTCGGTGTGGATCGTGACGACGATGTCGTCGCAATGACCGGCCAGCGCCTCGTCGATCGAGTTGTCGACCACCTCGAACACCATGTGGTGCAGGCCGGTGCCGTCGTGCGTGTCGCCGATGTACATGCCCGGGCGTTTGCGCACCGCCTCCAGCCCTTCGAGGATCTGGATGCTGGCGGCGCCGTAGTCGCCGCCGTTGGCGGGCACGGGCGGGTTCGAAGGCTGATCGGCGGACGGATTGGGGACTGCGGACATCGGGAATTCCTCGTCGGGCGGCGGCGCTGCGACGCCCGCATTCGTTGCGATTTCGCGCCGGCAGCGCGATCGGTCGCCGGCATTGCGGTGCCGGCAGGCTGCGCGCTGCTGCCGGGGCGCAAGCCGCGCCGGCGCAGGCGCCGCGCCTCAGATCCTCATCGGCATCACCACATACTTGAAGCGCTGCGAGTCGGGCATCGTGATCAGCGCGCTGCCGAGCGCGTCGCCGAGCGCGAACTTGACCTGCTCGCAGCGCAGGTTGGCGAGCACGTCGAGCAGGTAGGTGACGTTGAAGCCGACGTCGAGCGGCTCGCCGCCGTAGTCGATGTCGAGCTCCTCCTGCGCCTCTTCCTGGTCGGCGTTGGTCGAGGTGATCTTCAGGCTGCCCGGGGCGAGCACGATGCGCACGCCCTTGAACTTGTCGGTGGTCAGGATCGCCGAACGCTGCAGCGCGTGCATCAGTTCGTCGCGGCCAACGACGAACTCCTTGTTGTTGCCGACCGGGATCACGCGCTGGTAGTCGGGGAACTTGCCCTCGACCAGCTTCGAGATCAGCTCGATCGAGCCGAAGCTGAATTTGACCTGGTTGGCGGCCATCTGCACACGCACCGGTTCCTCGCTGTCGGGCAGCAGGCGCATTAGTTCGAGGATCGTCTTGCGCGGGACGATCGCCTCGAGCCGCGCCGCGGCGTCGCCCTCGCGGCCGACCTCGGCCAGCGCCAGCCGGTGGCCGTCGGTGGCCACCGCGCGCACCACCGAGGCCTCGACCACGAGCAGCATGCCGTTCAGGTAGTAGCGGATGTCCTGCGCCGCCATCGCGAAGTACGCCATCGCCAGCAGATACTTGAGCGCCGCCGCCGGCAGCGTGAAATCGGCCGAGGCTTCGGCCTGGGCCACGGTCGGGTACTCGTCGGCGGCCAGCGTCTGCAGGTTGAAGCGGCTCTTGCCCGACTGCACGCTGAGCTTGCGGCCGGCGAGCGACAGGGTGACATCGGACTCGGGCAGTGCACGCAGGATGTCGACCAGCTTGCGCGCAGCCACGGTGGTGGCGCCGCTGTCGCGGCCGGCGCCGATCTCGGCCCGGGTCTGGATCTGGATCTCCAGGTCGGTGGCGGTGAAGGAGACGCTCTCGCCGTCCTTGCGCACCAGGATGTTGGCGAGGATCGGCAGGGTCTGGCGACGCTCGACGATGCCGCTCACCACCTGCAACGGTCTGAGCAACGCATCGCGGGGCGCTTTGACGAGTTGCATGGTTTGTTCTTCCTTCTGCTTAGGAATAGGAGTTAGTAGAGAGCGTACCGCCTGGGGACAAGTGGCGCAGGGCTTTGACGCACAAGGCGGCAGCTTGCCGGCGAGGCTGTTGGCAAGCGCGTACGGCGCGCGCGCGTCGGCTGTGGACAGAAAGGACAAGTGGCGCCCGCTGCGCCTGCGCCGGCCGCGCTTGCGGCACTTGTCCCGCTTCGCACACAGGCTGTTCGCAGGCGATCCACAGGCTGTCCACAGGGCAGGCCGCGGGGCTCTCAGCCCTTGAGGGTCTGCTCGAGCACGTGCAGCGTGCGGTTCAGTTCGGTGTCGGTCAGGCGCTCGCCGCCGATTTTGCGTACCGCGTGCAGCACGGTCGTGTGGTCGCGGCCGCCGAACTGCTCGCCGATCTCGGGCAGGCTCTTTTGCGTCAGTTCCTTGGCCAGGTACATCGCCACCTGGCGCGGCAGGGCGATGTTCGACGGCCGCCGCTTGCTGTACATGTCGGTGATCTTGATCTTGTAGTGGTCGGCGACTGTCTTCTGGATCAGCTCGACCGTGATCTGGCCGGCCGAGGCGCCGAGGACGTCGCGCAGGGCTTCGCGCGCCAGCTCGATGGTCACCGCACGGGCATGGAACGAGGCGTAGGCGAGGATGCTGCGCAGCGCGCCTTCCAGTTCGCGCACATTGCTGCGCAGGTTCTTGGCGACGAAGAAAGCGACGTCCTCGGGCAGTTGCGAACCCTCGAGCTCGGCCTTCTTGAGCAGGATCGCGACCCGCATCTCGAGCTCGGGCGGCTCGATCGACACGGTCAGTCCCGAGGCGAAGCGCGACACCAGCCGGTCCTCGATGTCGTCGAGTTCCTTCGGATAGCGGTCGCTGGTGATGATGATCTGCTTGCGCCCGGCCACCAGCGCCTCGAAGGCGTAGAAGAACTCCTCCTGGGTGCGGCTCTTGCCGGCGAAAAACTGGATGTCGTCGATCAGCAGCAGGTCGAGCGAGTGGTAGTAGCGCTTGAAGTCGTCGAAGGCCTTTTTCTGGTAGGCGCGAACGACGTCGCTCACGTACTGCTCGGCGTGGATGTAGCGCACGCGCGCCTGCGGCCGGCGCGCCAGGATGGCGTTGCCGACCGCGTGCACCAGGTGCGTCTTGCCCAGACCGACGCCGCCGTACAGAAACAGCGGGTTGTAGGAGCCGCCCGGGTTTTCCGCTACCTGCATCGCCGCCGCGCGCGCCAACTGGTTCGCCTTGCCGGTGACGAAGGTATCGAAGCTCAGCAGCGCGTTCAGGCGCGCGCGCTCGACGTGGTCGGCGGCGGCGAAACTTGCCGCCGCCGCGCCGCGATCGGCGCCGTCGGCCGGCTCCTGCGCGGCGCGCGCCGGCTCGGCCGCGACCTCGGGCGCACGCCCGGACTCAGCCGCTTCGACCTCAAGCACGAGGTCGATCGGTCGCTGCAGTACGTTGGCGGCCGCCGCCTCGATGCGCTTGGCGAACTGCGCCCGCACCGCATCGAGCTTGAGTCGGTTCGGTGCGCCCAGACGCAGCTTGCCGCTGGCGGCGTCGTAGTCGATTGCCCGCAGGGGCTTGATCCAGGCCGAGTACTGCTGCGGCGTCATCTCCCTCTCCAGGAGTTGCGAGCAGTCTTGCCAGAAGTGAAGCATGTCGTTCGTCTTCCGCGTGTCGGTGGCGCGCAGCGGGCGCAGTGTCGGTCGGGTCGGCAGCAGCCGGGCAAGGGCAAGGCCCCCGCATCCTCGTTGTGTTCTGGCGGAGGCGGACTCGTTGCCTCGAGTCGCGTCGGCGTCCGTGGCCGCGACCCGCTGTGCTGCCCCGGGGGTCGATGCCGCAACGTCGACACAAGCTGCGCAGTCTACCGGCGCCGCCTCAGGTTATCCACAGCGCGCCCGGCTCATGCGCTTCCCGATGGCAAGCCAAGAGCATCCTCCATCGGTCGCTTTGGGGGTAGCGAACGCTTACGAACGTCGAGGTGGGCCGGGTTCGTGGGCAGCCCAAATTTTTTCTGCGGATAACGGTGTGGACAACCGCTGGACAAGTAGGAATGTCCTGTGGATGACGGCTGAACAAGCCGCGCCGGCGAGTCGAGGCCGGTGGTCGATCGCTCGATCTTCGCTCTCGTTTGACGCTGGCGTCGCGCTTCGCGTCTAATAGCGGGCTTTTTTCGCGGCCCTCGCCGAAGCGCTTGGAGGCGCAGGCGGGCCCGGAGCTTCGCGAGCCGCGTTCGCGTCGAGGTCGGCGCGAGCGTGCGGCGAAACCGGGGGCTTGAGGTGGTGCGACGCCGGCGCGGCCGGAGACGTCGAAGCGCGCGCCGGGCGCGCGCATGCAACCGACCGCCCGTGCCCCAGTCTTAGGTGATTCGGCGCCCACCGCAGGCGCGCCGGGCGTCAATTCGGAGAGGTGTAGACACATGGCCACCAAACGCACGTATCAGCCGTCGGTCGTCAAGCGCAAGCGCACGCACGGCTTCCTGGTTCGCATGCGCACGCCCGGCGGCCGCGCCGTGATCGCCGCGCGGCGCGCCAAGGGCCGCAAACGTCTGGCCGCCTGAGACCGGACGCCGGCCCTGAGCGCCCGCTATCCGCCGACGCGCCGGCTGCGCGCGGCCGCGCAGTTCGCTGCGGTGGCCGCCGCCCGGTCGGCGGTGGTCTGGCGCGGCGGCCGCGGCCATCTGGCTGTTCAGGCTCGCATCGTCGCAATGGAAGCAAGCGAATCCCGGCCGCCGATCGGCGTGGTCCGCGTCGGCGTGACCGCGGGCAAGCGTCAGGCGCGGCGGGCGGTCGAGCGCTCGCTGGTCAAGCGCGTGTTGCGCGAGGCCGCGCGCCATGCACTGGCGACACTCGACGCGGCCGCCGGCGAACGCAGGGTCGACCTCGTGCTGCGGCTCAAGGCGCCGGTGCCGTCCGCCGATCTGATGAGTCGGGCGCGCTTCAAGCGCGAACTGCGTGCCGAGGCCGACGCGCTGCTGGCGCAACTGGCCGGTGCCCTGCGCCAGGGCGCAGGCGGGGTGGCCGCATGAAGTGGCTGCTGCTGGCGCTGCTGCGCGCCTACCGCTTTCTGCTGTCGCCGTGGCTTGGCACGAGCTGCCGCTTCTGGCCGACCTGCTCGATGTACGCGATCGAGGCGATCGAGACCCACGGTGCGGCGCGCGGCACCTGGATGACGCTCGCACGACTGGCGCGCTGCCATCCGTACGGCCGCGGCGGCGTCGACCCGGTGCCGGCGCAGTTTCGCTGGCGCTGCTGGTGTCACGCGCGCACCGAAGCAACGCCCGGCTCGACCGCCGGCACGGCCGACGGCCGACCCCTGAACTGACCCGCATAGACCGCCGCCTTCGCTCAACGACGCCCGTCATGGACATCCAGCGCACGATCCTGTTGATCATCTTCGGCATGTCGCTGGTGTTCCTGTGGGACGCCTGGATGCGCCACCAGGGCCAGCCGGCGCTGTTCGCGCCGCCGCCGGCCGAGAAGAAGGCGGTCGCTGCCGACCCGGTCGCGCCGCCGCCCGCAGCGGTGGTCAACGGAGTGCCGGCGCCGGCAGCAGTGCCTGGGGCGGCGGTACCGGCCGTTGCCGACCCCAAGGTCACGCCGGCGCCGGTGGCCGCGGTCGAGCGCATCCGCATCGAGACCGACGTCGTGCGCGCCGACCTCGATCCGACCGGCGCTGTGCTGGCGCGCGTCGAGCTGCTGCAGCACCGGGTCGCGCCCGACTGGACCGCGGCCGGACTGATCGGGCTCATCACCGGCAAGCGGCACGACCCACAGGCCAACGTCGTCCTGCTCGACTGGACCCAGGAGCGCGTCTACCTGGCGCGCACCGGACTGACCGGCGCCGCCGACGTGCGCTTCCCGAATCACCTGACGCCGTTCACGCTGTTGCCGGGTCCGCGCCAATTGGCGCCGGGCCAGGACGTGCTGGAAGTGAAGTTCGAGGCCAGCGCCGGCGGCCTGCAGGTGCTCAAGACCTACGTCTTCCGGCGCGGCCAGTACGACGTCGAGGTCCGGCACGAGATCCGCAACCTGGGCCAGACCGCGGTCGCGCCGTCGCTGTACCTGCAACTGGTGCGCGACGGCAACGCGCCTGCGGGCGAGAGCTTCCTTTACTACACCTTCACCGGCCCGGCGGTCTACAGCGAAGCGCACCGGTTCCAGAAGGTTGCCTTCGGCGACATCGAACGCGCGCGCCAGGAGCATGTGCGCGAGGCCAAGGACGGCTGGATCGCGATGATCCAGCACTACTTCGTGTCCGCCTGGGTGCTCGAGCCCGGCCGCTACCGCGAGGTGCGTACGGCGCAGGACGCGCCGAACCTGTACTCGGTGTCGGCGGTGACGCCGATCGAGTCGATCGCGCCCGGGGCGAGCGCCAGCAGCCGCGCCACGCTGTGGGTCGGACCGCAGATCCAGGAGCAGCTCGAGGCGGTGGCGCCCGGGCTCGACCTGGTGGTCGACTACGGCTGGCTCACCTTTCTTTCCAAGCCGCTGTTCTGGCTGCTGCAACTGTTCCACGACCTGCTCGGCAACTGGGGCTGGGCGATCGTCCTGCTGACGGTGCTGGTCAAGGCGGTGTTCTATCCGCTGTCGGCGGCCAGCTACAAGTCGATGGCGAAGATGAAGGAGGTCACGCCGCGCCTGATGGCGTTGCGCGAGAAGTACGGCGACGACAAGCAGAAGCTCAACACCGCGATGATGGAGCTGTACAAGACCGAGAAGATCAACCCGCTCGGCGGCTGCCTGCCGATCCTGGTGCAGATCCCGGTGTTCATCGCCCTGTACTGGGTGCTGCTGGCGAGCGTCGAGATGCGCAACCAGCCGTGGATGCTCTGGGTCTCCGATCTCGCCACCCCCGACCCCTGGTTCATCCTGCCGGTGCTGATGATGGCCAGCATGTGGGTGCAGTTCAAGCTCAACCCGACGCCGCCCGACCCGGTGCAGGCGAAGGTGATGGCGGCGATGCCGTTCATCTTCGGCATCATGTTCTTCCTGTTCCCGGCCGGACTCGTGCTCTACTGGCTGGTCAACAACGTGATCTCGATCGCGCAGCAGTGGTACGTGATGCGCCAGGTGCAGGCCGCCAAGCCGGTCGGCTGAGCGGATAGCGCGAGCGGGCCGCAGCGGCTCAACCGCCCGGCCGGCGCAGACGGCTGGCGGCGAGCAGCGCCGGCCAGAGCCAGATCGACAGCGCCCACTTGAGCACACGCGCCGGCGAGAACTCGCGCTCGCCCTCGGCGCTGAGCCGAAACACAACCACGGCGCCGACGATCACGTACAGCACGAGCCCGGTGTAGGCCCAGGCGCGACCCGCGTACTCGAACGGCAGCGCGCCGCCGATCAGCGCCGCCAGCAGCACGTTGGCCAAGGTGGCCGCGAGCACGCCGGCCAGCGGCCGCATGAACCGGATCAACGGGTCTTCGTGATGCTGCATGCGGCCAGTCTACGGTGTGGCTGCCGGCGGGCCACGCGCGCCGCTGTGCTAGGTTGTGCCGATGCCTGCGCTGTACGCGCGCCGTTCGCCGTGATTGCCTCCGACCGCGATCCGATCGTCGCCATCGCCACCGCGCCCGGCCGCGGCGGCATCGGCATCGTGCGTGTCAGCGGCGGCGCGCAGGCCGACCTGGCGCCGCTTGCGGCAGCGCTGCTCGGCGCACGGGCGCAGCGCATCGAACCGCGGCGCGCGCTGTACGCGACCTTTCACGACGGCGACGGCAACGCGATCGACCAAGGGCTGGTGCTGCTCTTCCCGGCGCCGCACTCGGCCACCGGCGAGACCGTGCTCGAGCTGCACGGCCACGGCGGGCCGGTGGTGCTGCAGATGATGGTGGCGCGCTGCCTGGAGGCGGCGCGCGGCCTCGAGGCGCTGCGTGACCTGCGGCTGGCGCAGCCGGGCGAGTTCACGCGCCGCGCCTTCCTCAACGACCGCCTCGACCTGGCGCAGGCCGAGGCGGTCGCCGACCTGATCGACGCCTCGACCGCGGCCGCGGTGCGCTCGGCCAACCGCTCGCTCGCCGGCGAGTTCTCGCGCGCGGTGCACGCGCTCGCCGAGGCGGTGATCGAGCTGCGCACGCTGGTCGAGGCGACACTCGACTTCCCCGAGGAGGAGATCGACTTCCTGCAGGCTGCGGATGCGCGTGGCCGGCTGGCTGCGATCCGCACGCAGCTTGCGGCGCTACTCAAGCGCGCGCAGCAGGGCGCGCTGCTGCGCGCCGGGCTCAACGTCGTGCTCGTGGGCGCGCCCAACGTCGGCAAGTCGAGCCTGCTCAACGCGCTTGCCGGCGAGGAAGTGGCGATCGTCACGCCGGTGGCCGGCACCACGCGCGACCGCATCGCGCAGGCGGTGCAGGTGCACGGCATTCCACTGAACATCATCGACACCGCCGGCCTGCGCCAGACTGCCGACGAGGTCGAGCGCATCGGCATCGCGCGCACGCTCACCGAAGTCGAGCGCGCCGACGTCGTGCTGCACCTGGTCGATGCCAGCCACCCGGCCGCCGACGCGCACGCGCTGGCGCTGGTGCAGGCACGCGCAGCAGCAGGCGCGCCGCTGCTCACCGTGCGCAACAAGATCGACCTCACCGGCGAGGCGGCGAGCGCCGCCGACGATCGCGCACCGGGCGACGAGATCCGGCTGTCGGCGCTGACCGGCGCCGGGCTCGAGGCGCTGCAGGCGGCGCTGCTGCGCGTGGCCGGCTGGGAGGCCGACACGCGCGGCGAGACCGTGTTCCTGGCGCGCGAGCGCCAGCTCGAAGCGCTGCGCCGCGCGCAGTCGCACCTGGCCGATGCCGCCGCACGCGCCGACCTCGAGCACGGCTACGGCAACGCGCAACTGGAACTCTTCGCCGAGGAGCTGCGGCTGGCGGCCGAAGCGCTGGCCGAGATCACCGGCGAGTTCTCGGCCGACGATCTGCTGGGGCGGATCTTCGGCAGGTTTTGCATCGGCAAGTGACGCAACTTGCAGTACGGCACCGAGAAGTCCGACAACTCTCCGCGCTTCGCGCTGCGGGATGTGCGCTACGGAACGGCCGTGCGCTCACGCCGCAATGGCCGTCTGGCGCACCTGTTCGATCGCGGCCAGCAACTCATCCACTTGCGCCGAGCTGAACAACCCGTCCGGCCCGCGCGGCGTCAGGTCCGTGAATGGGGACTCGTAGAGCATCGCCGCGTCCATCACACCGTGCTCGGTCAAATGGTCCACGATCAGGTTCACGAACTCGATCTGGTTGGCGCCAAGAGACTTGCCGTTGAGAAACCCGGCCAGGGCTTCCTTTGCCGCCTGGCGGTCAAGACCGACCAGTGAGCGCACGAAGAGCCCCAGCCCTTGGGACTCCTCGGCGGCGCGCTGGATGTCCTGCGCGCCGCCAACGCCGCTCTCGGCGAGCATGCGTTGAAGTTCGGCGAGATCGGCAGCGGTCAACGCCTTGTTCATCCTCAACTTGTGAATCGCGATGTGGTCCTGATGCGAGCGCAGGAAGGCCCGGGCCTTGGCGCGGAACTTCGCGTGGTCGGTGCCGTGGCCAAAGCCCGGCAGCTCGACAGCGGTCTCGCCGCCCATCTCGTCCTCGAAGTCGGTGTAGATGGGCTTGCGCTTCTGCTTCTCGATGAGCTTGACCAGATCACGCAGGCGCCGGCGCATCGCCTCGAGCATCGGCACGGTCACGTCCTGCCACCACTCGTCGGTCTGCACGTCCTGGATCAGCGCCATCTGGTCGCGCACCATCGGAATCGCCGACTTCTCCTCCAGCAGACCGGCAAGCTCCTTGACTCGATCGCGCAGGCGAGCGAAGCCCGGCTCTGACCGCAGCATCGCGAGCTGGAGGTTCAATACCAGCAGGTCGAAGCGCTTCGCTTCCTCGCTTTCCGGGTCGAGTTCCGACGGCAGACCCGCGACCTGTTGCGACAGCTCCGAGCGCGCTTCGGGCGACAGCACGGTCCAGGCCTCGGGCTTGGCGTAGTGCTCGACGATGCGCCGCCGCGGCCGCACGACGAAGTTGTCGAGGTTCATGCCGGCCACTTCGCTTTGCAGCAGCGCTGCGACCTGCGCGCGCACCTCGTCGTCCGATTCCGGGTGTCCATGCGGCGGCGCCCGTGACTCGCGCGCTGTCTGGCGGTCGGCTACGGCCAACTTCTTGTCCAGCTCGCCGATCAGCTCCAGCCGGGCATCGAACAGCCGCTTGCCGAGCGATTCACCCAGCGCGCCCTCGGTGGCGGGGAGGTTCTGGCTGAAGTACTCCAGGTTCTGGCAGTAGTCGAAGACGCAGAAGAACTCCTTGTGCCTTCCCGGCCCGAACAGGTCCGGGCACAGGCGCGTGCCGCGGCCGAGCATCTGCCAGAACTTGGTCTTCGAGCGCACCAGCTTGAAGAACACCAGGTTCACGACCTCGGGGATGTCGATGCCGGTGTCGAGCATGTCCACCGAGATGGCGATGTGGGGTGCCTTGTCCCGGGCCGAGAAGTTGTCGATCAGGCTCTGCGCGTATTCGGTCTTGAACGTGATCACGCGCGCGAACTCGCCCTTGTGGTGCGGGTAGTTGGCGTTGAAGCGCTCGGCGATGAACTCGGCGTGGTGCTGGTTCTTGGCGAACAGGATCGTCTTGCCGAGCCGGTCGCCGCCGGCCACCGTCAAGCCCCGCGTCATCAGATGCTCCAGCACCTTGTCGACCGTGTCCTTGTTGAACAGCCATTGGTTGACCGCCTCGGCCTCCACGCGATCGGGGACGTTGCCGTCTTCGTCCCACTCCAGCGCGTCCCACTGATCCTTGTCGTCTTCGGACAGTTCGTCGTACTTGATCCCCTCGCGCTGGAACTTCAGCGGCACCGACACGGCCTTCGGCGGCACGAGGAAGCCGTCGCGCACCGCCTCGTCGAGTCCGTAGGCGTCGGTCGGCACGCCGTTCTCCAGGTCGAACAGGCTGTAGGTGTTGCGGTCCACCTCGTCCTTCGGCGTGGCCGTGAGCCCGACCAGCAGCGCGTCGAAGTAGTCGAAGATGGCGCGGTACTTCTGGAACACCGAGCGGTGCGCCTCGTCGACGATCACCAGATCGAAGTGGCCGGCGCCGAAGCGCCGCTGCCCGTCTCGCGGCTCGTCGATCAGCCCCATCATCGTCGGATAGGTGGAGACGAAGACCCGTCCCTCGGCATCCTTCTCGGTGACCAGGTTCACCGGCGAGGCGTCGGGCAGATGACGCTTGAAGGCGTTCACCGCCTGGTTGACCAGCGCCAAGCGGTCGGCGAGGAACAGCACGCGCTTGACCCAGTTGCAGCGCATCAGCAGATCGGCGAGCGCGATCACCGTGCGAGTCTTACCGGCGCCGGTGGCCATCACCACCAGCGCCTTGCGGTCGTGGTCGCGTTCGAAGGCCTCGGCGATGCGCCGGATGCCGCGCGTCTGGTAGTAGCGCTCGACGATTGCCGAATTGATCTCGCCCGCGGCCAGCGGCTTGCGCGTACTGCGCCGCTGGATCGCAAGCTCCAGCTCGGCCTTCTTGTAGAAGCCCTGCACCGCGCGCGGCGGATAGCGCGTGTCGTCCCAGAGCCAGTGCTCGTAGCCGTTCGAGTAGAAGATCAGCGGGCGTTGGCCGAACTGGCGCTCGAGGCAGTCGGCGTACAGCTTGGCCTGCTGCTGGCCGGCGCGCGCATCGCGCCGGGTGCGCTTGGCTTCCACGAGCCCGAGCGGCTTGCCGTCGTCGCCCCAGAGCACGTAGTCGACGAAGCCCTTGCCTTGCTTGTTCGGCATGCCGCTGACCTCGAACTCGCGGTCCCGCGATTGATCGAGCGGCCAGCCGGCCTCCTTCAGCAAGAGGTCGATGAAGTAGTCGCGGGTCTCGGCCTCGGAGTAGTCGTGGGTGTCTGGCTGCGCCGCTGCGGCCTGCTTGGCCGCCGTCACCTCGGCGCGCAGACGCTTGAGTTCCTCGTCGAGCGTGCTCTTGTCGGCCAGCAAGGCGGCGAGCTTCTCGTCGCGCTCGCGCAGGCCCGCTTCGAGCTGCTGCAACTGCTCGGCGGTCTGCCCGCGCGCCGGTGCCGCCTTCGGCAACGCACTCGCGTCGAAGACCAGGCCCGGCGCCGGTCGCGCCGCGCGACTGTAGGTGCGGGCAAGCCAGTACGCCACGTGGAACAGCTCGCGCACCGCGACCAGCGCGTCGTCGGGTGGAATCGCGCGATGCCCGTGCACGGCACGGTTGCCCAGCGTGTTGATGACCCGCGCCTTGCTGAACACCGCCTCGCCGGCGGCTGCCTTGAAGCTCGGCTCGTGGATCAGCGCCGACAGGTTGTCCTGGTACGGCAGCTTCAGCGAGGCATCGTGCTTGTAGGCCCAGTTCACCGCCAGTTCGAGCGCGCGCCGCGCGTAGAAGCACGCCGTGCGCGGGTCGGCGTGTACGGCCGTCTCGGCCCGCGCAGCGGACTCGAACACTGCCGCCCACTCACCCTGCAGAAAGGCGAACTGGCTCACGGGACAACCCTCCGCGCTGACGCGCTGCGGGGCTGTTCGCTCTCGGGGCGGCCCTTCGGGCTCACGCGGGCGCCTCCAGTTCGGCAGCCAGTTCCTCCACGTACTTGCGATAGCTGAACACGCGGCCGCGCTGCCGGTTCGTGACTTCAGCGACGATGCCGATGCGCTCGAGATGCGCGAGCGACTTGTTGACGGTGGCCGGCGTGAGCTGCGTGGCCTTGACCAGCGCGGCCGAGGTGGCGATCGGCTGGCGCTGCAGCGCCTGGTGCACCACCAACGCCGAAGCCGCCGCGCGGCCCAGGCCGGCGATGCGGTCGCGATCGGCGTTGACCAGCGCGAGCAACGCATTCGCGGTCGACACGCCCTGCGTCGCGCTCGCCTCGATGCCCTCGGCGAAGAAGTCGAGCCAGCGCTCCCAGTCGCCGCGCAGGCGCACCTCGTTGAGCAGCTCGTAGTACAGCGCCCGATGGGTCTTGAAGAACAGACTCGGATACAGCATCGGCTCGCGCAGTACGCCGTCGGCCACCAGTTGCAGAACGATCAGCAGACGCCCGATGCGCCCGTTGCCGTCGAGAAACGGGTGGATGGTCTCGAACTGCACGTGGGCGAGCGCCGCCTTGATCAGCGGCGGCACGGGCTCGGGATCGTCGTTGAGGAAGCGCTCGAGAGACGCCAGGCCATCCGGCACTGTGTCGGCCGGCGGCGGAACGAAGGCCGCGTTGCCGGGCCGCGTGCCGCCGATCCAGACCTGCGAGCGGCGCACCTCCCCGGGTGTCTTGCCCCGGCCGCCGGGGTGGTTCATCAGAACCTCATGCATCTCGCACAGCAGGCGCGTGCAAAGCGGCAGCCCGCCGCGCAGCTTCGTGAGGCCGCGCTCGAGCGCGGCCACGCAGCGGCTGACCTCGCGCGCGTCGTCCACCGGCACGCCCGGCTGTTCGTCGATTTCGTAGAGCAGCAGGTCCGCCAGCGAGGACTGCGTGCCCTCGATCTGCGAGGACAGCACGGCCTCCTTGCGCACGAAGCTGTAGAGCAGCAAAGCCGCGTTGGGCAGCAGCGCGGAGACCGCGTCCAGCCGCCCCAGCGCGACCAGCGCCGCGTCGAAGCGCCGCCGCAATGCGGCCGACCACACGACCGGCGGATCGGGCGGCAGCGGCAGCGGCACGAAGGCCCGGAACGGCTCGCCGGCCGTCGTGACGGTGACGTAGTGGCCGGGAGCGGGTCGGTGCATCGGACGGGGAACCTATAACAAGGCCCGACGTAATTTTAGGTTATGCATCTAACGTAAATCAATGGTCGGGCTTTTTGTAGGGTGGGCCGTCCGATCGGGGTCGTCGATTCGGGGCGGAATTGCTCGGGGATTGCAACCAGCGACCCGTCGGTTGCAATCGCGCTGTCGAGAGACGCTTGCAGATCAGATAGTTGCATGGGTCTGGCCATTTGCCGATGGCGGCGCCCACGACAACGACTCGTCGAGGTTGCAATTCGCCGATCAGCGCCGATTCGGTTTGCCGGGCTCATCGATAACCGGCGTGGCAGCAGCGGCAAGCTGCGGAAACGCCTTGGCAAAGGCTGCCCGCACTTGCGCAAAACGTGCTTCGTCCAACGGCTTGCGCGACGCCACGTGGTTCATCACCTTGAGCCCCGACGACTCAAGCAGGTTGGCGAGTGCCATTTCCATCGCCGCGACTAGGTCGCGCCGCTGATCGTGCGCCCGCCGGCCGGGCGCCCCCTTGGCCTCCTGCTCGATCGGGCCGAGCGCGATCAGCCGAAACGCGCCCGTCTCGGGCTCGGCACCGTGCTGCGTGAGATGCCGGCGCAGCATGTTGCTGTTCTCGGCGAAGCCCAGATGCTGGCCCATGCGGTTGAACGGCGACTGTGCGTTCGTCGACGAACTGTCGCCGGTGCGGCCGACGTAGTACAGCGGCGTCCGGTCTGGTGGCGTTACCTCCCAGACATAGAGCCAGAAGCCACGCCGAAGGATGCCGCCCTTGAAGCGAACCTCGTGGATGGCCAACGGCCCCGCATTCTCGATCGTTGGTCCGCTTGCCATCTCATGCGCCCCGGTAGACCGAATCCGCGTTTAGCTGCGCAGCGAGGTAAGGCGTGTAGCCCGCCAGCAAGATCGACATGGCCACCATGTCGCGCATGTCGACGGCGCGCAGCGCACCTGCGGGGTTCCCACCGTGCCGAATACCCGGGTAGTCGCAAGCGAATCCGTATAGGTTCTTCAACGACGCCTTGATCGCACCGTGCGGCCACGTGGTGACTTGGTTGCAGATACCGCTCAACTCGCCCTCGGTGATGCCGGGCGTTGTTCGCCCGATAGCCTCCAGCAGGTTCACCTGCTTCTGGATGCAGGTCTTGATGCGCCCGTCGGAGCAGTCGTGTCGCAGGTCGCGCACCGCGTTCTCGAAGTCCTTCATCAGCGCATCGAGGTGCGCATCCTGGCTGGCGAGCACGCGCAGGTCGCGCACCAGGCTCGCGAACACGCCGGGCAGCGTCGGACACAAGGTGCAGGGGCGGCGAAGGTCGTAGCGCAGGCTGAACTTGTCGACGAAACCCGCGAGCAGGTTGAAGTAGCGATTGGCAAGCTCGTCGCCGGCCAGCTCGTCGAGCGCGGAGTGCGCCGCCTCGAGAAACGCCACGAGAGCGCGCTTACCGGCGAAGTCGTTCGCACCCGTCTTCTCGAATGCCTCTCGGCTCTGCGCGGGGTTATCGATGATGTCCGCCAGGGCTTCGACTGACGGCTTGTTCTTCAGCGCCGGTGCCAGCGCGCGGTACAGCTCGCAGAAGATGTCCTCGGGGACGCCCTCATGGTCGACCAGCGGCAGCCAGATCTCGCGCCAGGTCTCGGACCACACGCCGATGAACTCGCCGCGCATGGCTACAGCTCCCCCCGGAACGCGCGGTGCTGAAGGGAAGCAAACAGTTCCTCCAAACGAGATCCAGCTTCCTTCAGCGCGATGCCGTGTGTTTCGACCTCCGCGGCGCGGCGTACGAACTCGCGCTGAAGCTCGATCGCGGGGAGCGGAACCTTTAGCTTCTCGATTCGGAATAGGGCCAGCTTTCCGATCGTCACCTGTCCGATGTGCGATCCGATTTGTCCCTGCGCGTGGTGGGTCTCAAGACATTTTGCCAAGTACTCGGCCTCGTAGTGCCCGGAGTTTCGCGGCACGAGCTTCGCGGCATTCTCAGTGAGGTTCACTCCATCCAACGATTGCGGAACGGGCGCAACCAAGCCGATCGAGCCGGCGATCGAGATGATCACATCGCCTGTGTTGACGACGTAGCGCGCGATCTCGGCTTGAATCTCGGGTTTCAAGTAGACAAGCACGGATTCGTCGACGCGCCCTGCCTTTAGGTCCACAACTCGGATGTACCGAAACGGCGTGGGAACCGACGAGTATTCCTCTCCCTTTGGCAAGCGCTTGCCGCCCTTCACCTCGCAGATGTTTGCGATCGATACCACCGGCCACCCCTTCGGATTCGTGGCGGGGTCGCCGAACATGTCGAGGAAGATGGATTGGGTGAGGGTGTCGAGCTGGGCGAGGGCGGCGCGGCGCTTGGCCCGCAGCGCGTCCGCCTTGTCCAGGATCTCTGCAATCCGCCGCTGCTCGGGGAGGGGTGGAAGTGGGATGGTCAGATCAGTGAGGAAGTGTTCAGGAACGCGGCGTTGCCCGGCGCTCCCGGTCATCCGGCACTCACCTTGCCTACGGATGCAGTCTTGACGCAGGAAGTGCACTAGGTACCGCGCGTCGACGCGATCATCGCGCGGCCTGACAACGTGAAACTCGGTCGATCCGAAGCCATAACGGCGCGAGAGGCGCGCTTGCGCGATCTTTCCGTTCTCGAAGCAAGGCGTGATCTTCGCGACCAGCAAATCCCCGTCGAGGAACGGCGTGTACCCCTTGCTGACCTCTGAATAGAGGCGTGTCTCGCGATCAACCGCGGTCACCGAATCGGCGTCCACCGCCGCCATTGGCATAAAGGACACGTCGTCGCCATCACTCAGCGAAGCTGGGAGCGGCGGGTTCAAGTCAGCTACGTCAGAGAGTTTCGCCGAGGGCGCAATGCAGCTCACTTCAGCATCCCCTCCAGCTCCTTCATCCCCCGCTGGATCTCCTCCTCCAGCTTCGCCAGCTCGGCGAGGATCTCCTTCGGCGCGCGGTGCTCGACCGCCTCGTGCACGACTTCCTTGTAGCGGTTGAGCGAGAGGTCGTAGCCCTGCGCGGCGATGTTGGCCTTCGGCACGCAGAAACTCTGCGCGGTGCGCGGGCGTTCGCGCTCGGCGCCGTTGCGCCCGGCCCAGCGCGCCAGCACGTCGGGCAGGTTGTTCTTCGCGTGCTCATCCGCCACGAGCGCAGTGCGCGGCACCGGGCCGAGCTTGTCTTCGGGCAACAGCGGCGTGCGCTTGTCGTCGAGGCTCCAGCCGTCGGCCTCGACGTCGTAGAACCAGACCTGGTCGGTGCCGCCGGAGTTGGTCTTGGTGAAGAGCAGGATCGCGGTGGACACGCCGGCGTAGGGCCGGAACACGCCGCCGGGCAGCTTGACCACGGCGTCGAGCTTCTGGTCTTCGACCAGCATCCGGCGCAGTTGCTTGTGCGCGGTGCTGGAGCCGAACAGCACGCCGTCGGGCACGATCACCGCGGCGCGGCCGCCGGGCTTCAGCAATCGCAGGAAGAGCGCGAGGAACAGCAGCTCGGTCTTCTTGGTCTTGACGATCTGCAGCAGGTCCTTGGCGGTGTTCTCGTAGTCGAGGCTGCCGGCGAAGGGCGGATTGGCCAGAACCAGCGTGTACTTCTCTTCCTCGCCGGCGTGGTCCTGCGCCAGCGAGTCGCGATAGCGGATGTCGGGGTTCTCCACGCCGTGCAGCAGCATGTTCATGCTGCCGATGCGCAGCATCGTGTTGTCGAAGTCGAAGCCGTGGAACATGCGGTGGTGGAAGTGCTCGCGCAGCTTCGCGTCGCGCAGGATGTTCGGGTGGCGCTCGCGCAGGTGCTCGCCGGCAGCGACCAGGAAGCCCGCGGTGCCGCAGGCCGGGTCGCAGATCACGTCACCGGGTTGCGGCGCGGTCAGCTCCACCATCAGCCGGATGATGTGGCGCGGCGTGCGGAACTGGCCGTTCTGCCCGGCCGTGGCGATCTTGCCGAGCATGTACTCGTAGACGTCGCCCTTGGTGTCGCGGTCCTCCATCGGCACGGCGTCGAGCAGATCCACCACCTTGGCCAGCAGCGCCGGCGTGGGGATGGTGAAGCGCGCGTCCTTCATGTGGTGCGCGTAGGTAGAGTCGTCGCCGCCGTGGTTCCTGGCCAGTTCGTTGCGCAGGAACGGGAACACGTGCTCGCCGATCACGGTGTACATGTCGCCGGGCGCGAAGTGCTTGAAGCGCGACCAGCGCAGGTCGTCGTAGGGGCGGCCCTTGGGGTCCCGGCCCACGGGGTAGACGCGGTGCCCGATCGGCCTCTTGAGACGGGCGGCCTTGTTCTCCTCCAGCGTGTGCAGATCGTCCAGCCGGCGCAGGAACAGCAGGTAGGTGATCTGCTCGATCACCTCCAGCGGGTTGGAGATGCCGCCGGACCAGAAGGCGTTCCAGATCTGGTCGATCTGGCTCTTGATGTTGCCGGTGATCATGAGGGCAGGCTTCCAGTCCTTGTCGTGCTCTCTGCTCGTCCCTTGGGCGCTACGCGGGGCACGGTCCGTTCAGCAAGACCAGTATCACAGCACCCGCCACCATGGCACGGCCAGCACGTCGGGGGTGAGCCACTCGACCGTGCGACCGGTGTGCAGCAGGAGCCCGGCGCGCGCCTTGCGCCCGTACTCCTGCCGGAAGGTGCGCAGGTGCGCGCAGTCGGCCAGCCGCGGCTTCGAGGTGGCCTTCACCTCGATGGGCAGCAGCTTGCCGCCGACCTCGATCACGAAGTCCACTTCCTCGCCGATCGTGGTGCGCCAGTAGGCGAGTTCGACGCGGTCCACGCGCGCATCGCGCCAGGCGGAGAGATCGTGCAAGACCAGGTTCTCCAGGTGCGCGCCCGCGGGAGCTGATGGGCCGAGTTGCGCGCCGAGGTGCAGCGCGACGCCGGTGTCGCCCCAGTAGATCCTGGGCGACTTGACGAGCCGCTTGCTGCGGTTCACCGCGTAGGCCGGCAGTCGCACGAGCAGATACGAAGTTTCCAGCAGGTTGAGCCAGCGGTGTACCGTTGGCTGCGGCAGGCCGACGTCGCGGCCGAGCTCGGTCTGGTTGAGGAGCTGCCCGAGCCGCAGGCAGGCGGCCTGCATCAGGCGCCGGAAGTCCGGCAGCGCGCTGATCGAGGCGAGGTCCTGCAGATCGCGTTCGAGATAGGTGCGCACGTAGCCGTCGAACCAGATGGCGCGGTCGGCCGGCGACTTGAGCTGCAGCGCCGGCGTGGGAAAGCCGCCGCGCAGCGCGAGCGCCTGCCAGTCTTCCTCGGCGTCATCCCCAGCCGCCAAGAGGTCGCGCCACTGCGCCTCGGGCGTGGCCAGCAGTTCGTCCCAGCGCCCCGCGCGGCCGAGCCCGAGCTGCTCGCGGCGGGTCATGGGCCAGAGCGTGAGGTAGCTCGCGCGGCCGGCCAGCGACTCCGACACCTGCCGCATCAGCAGCAGGTTGGCCGAGCCGGTGAGGAGGTACCGCCCGGGCCGGCGGTCGCGGTCGATGGCGCGCTTGACCTCGGTCAGAAGGTCTGGCTCGCGCTGGACCTCGTCGAGCGTGAGCGGGTCGGCGCCTCCCAGCAGGGCCTCGGGGTCGCGGCGCGCCGCATCGCGCACGTCGAAGTCGTCGAGCGAGCGGTAGCGCCGGTCGCCCGGAACGAGCTTTTCGACCAACGTGCTCTTGCCGGTCTGGCGCGCGCCGGTGAGCACCACGGCCGGCATCACGCGCAGTCGCGCGGCGAGCGCGTCATCGACCAGCCGAGGCAGTGTCTTCACGACATGGATGATATTCATTCATGGTGCGGATTGACAAGCCCGGCGTGAGCGCAAGCCGACCTCGTGCGACAGGCTGACTTCACCAACGAGTACACGGTCCGCTCGCTCCGCCTGGAAGCCGCACCTCGATCTCTAGCGTGACCGAGACCTCGGCGCGTGCAGTGTTGAGGTCTTCGAGTCTTAAGCGCTGAAACCTGCCGCGGCGAGCTCCGCGCACAAGTCGACGAGCGAAACCGCCTCGACGTTCTCTGCGAGCGGGAAGCGCTCGGCGCCGCTGTACACGACCAGGCGTCGCCTGGGGCGCACGTCGTCGCAGGCCAGATGGAAGCCGCGTTCGATCTTCGGCGCGAGCCCGCGCTTGACCTCGATCGCCCAGGGCGCACGCTGACCGCGAAGCTTCAGCAGCAAGTCGATCTCGGCGCCGGCCGCTGTGCGGAAGAAGAACGCTTCGGTACCGTTCGGCGCGGCGCCGATCAGCGACTCGATCGCCAGGCCTTCCCAACTCCCGCCTGCCACCGGATGCGCGAGCAGCGCCTCGCGGTCGCCGATCCCGAGCAGCGCGTGTACCAGGCCGCTGTCGCGGATGTAGACCTTGGGCGACTTCACCAGGCGCTTGCGGACGTTGCCGTGCCACGGCGCCAGGCGGCGCACCAGCAGCAGGTCCACGAGCAGATCCAGGTACGAGGCGGCCGTCTTGCCATCGACGGCCAGCGCCCGCGCGAGCGCCGCGGCGTTGAGCAGGCCACCCTGCTGATGGGCGAGCATCGTCCAGAGGCGACGCAGGGTTTCGGCGGGAATGCGCGGCCCGAGCTGCGGAATGTCTCGCTCGAGGTAGGTGCGGATGAAGTCCACCCGCCAGCGCAGGCTCGCGGCATCGGAACTCGCCAGCAGGCTCTCGGGGAATCCGCCGCGCAGCCAGAGCTTGTCGATTTGCCCGCCCCCGACCTCGCCGGCATTGAACGGGGCGAGCTCCAAATAGCGGATGCGCCCGGCGAGCGACTCGCTCGATTGCTTGAGCAGATCGATCGACGCCGAGCCCAGCACCAGGAAGCGCCCCTTGCCCCGCCCGCGCCGCCGGCCGGCATCGATGAGGCCACGCAGGCTTTGGAAGATCTGCGGCGTGCGCTGGATCTCATCGAGGATGACGAGCTTGTCCTCATGCTGCGACAGGTACAGCTCGGGGTCCGCAAGCTTGGCCCGATCGGCCTCGGATTCGAGGTCGAGATAGACCGCCGGGCGGGTCTGGACCAGATCGAGCGCCAGCGTGGTTTTGCCGACCTGGCGCGGTCCGAGCAACGCCACGGCCGGGGCCTCGTTCAGGGCCGAAGTGAGCGCGGAGATCAGCCGTCGTGGAATCATCGATGCAATTGTGGAGTTTGGCTCCAGAAATGCAAGGTTGCATCGGCGACAGGCAAGACCTACTCGGCCTGGATGAAGGCGCGCGACGCCTCACGCGGCTGCATTGCTGCGGTCACACTTTTGCGGCACGCTCGCGGCCCGCGTCGGGTTTACGGGCGGCGCGGCAGACCAAGACCGATAACGAACCGGCCCGACCGGCAGCGCCGGCGCGGCTCATGGAGGAGCACATGAAAATGCCCGCTTTGCGCGCGCTGCCGCTGGCAGCGTTTCTCGCCCTGGCGGCCGGCAGCGTCGCCGCTCACGGCGTGCCGCCGGCGTTCAACGGCAAGCCCCACTGGCTCGGCGAAGTCAGCCGCAAGACCTACGACGGGGTTGCCGACGACCTGCTGACCGCCGGGCTCGGCAAGACCGGACTCGCATTGCCGCTGAGTCTCGTCGGGCTCGACCCGACCGACCCGGCGGTGCTGCGCCGGGTGGCGATCCACACCAACTACCGCGCGATCGTCGACACCGCGCCCGGCGGCGGCTACGGCGTGCTCTTCGGCCCCAACGTCGGCGCCGACGGCACGGTGACGAGCGGCGAAGGCAAGATCGCCGGCAGCGAGTACCTGGCCTATGCCGACGACCGCGACGGCGGGCCGAACGTGACGATGATGGTGCAGGTGCCGGCGAGCTTCGATCCGCGGCGGCCGTGCATCGTCACCGGCACCAGCAGCGGATCGCGCGGCGTCTATGGCGCGATCGGCTCGTCGGGCGAGTGGGGGCTGAAGCGCGGCTGCGCGGTCGCCTACACCGACAAGGGCACCGGCAACGGCATCCACGACCTGCAGGCCAACACCGTGAACCTGCCAAACGGCGTGCGCGCCGATGCCGCTGTCGCCGGCGACAGGTCCAACTTCACCGCCCGGCTCTCAGACCTGCAGCGCCAGCAGTTCAACGCCGACACGCCGAACCGCTTCGCGGTCAAGCACGCGCACTCGCAGCGCAACCCGGAGAAAGACTGGGGCCGCGACACGCTGCGCGCGATCGAGTTCGCCTTTTATGTCCTGAACGAGCAGTACGGCAGGCCGATGCCCGGCAAAGGCAACGAGGGCCGCAAGCTCAGGACCATCACCAAGCAGAACACGATCGTCATTGCCTCGAGCGTCTCGAACGGCGCCGGCGCGGCGCTCGCCGCCGCCGAGCAGGACCACGAGGGACTGATCGACGGCGTGGCGGTGAGCGAGCCGCAGGTGCAGGTGGACGCGCGCCACGACCCGGTGATCCGGCGCGGCGACCTCGTCTACACCGGCGGCAGCAAGCCGCTCTACGACTACTTCAGCTTCGCCAACCTCTATCAGCCGTGCGCGGCACGGTCGACGCGCGCCGCCGGCTCGCCGCTGGCGATCAGTTCGGCCTTCAACGCCGTCATCGACAACCGCTGCCGGGCGCTGGCGGCCAACGGTTTGCTGAGCAGCACCGATTTGGCTTCGCAGTACGAGGAGGCGATGGACCGGCTGCTCGCCTACGGCTGGGAACCGGAGACGATCCTGCTGCACTCGTCGCACTGGAACCTGGCCACGCCCTCGATCACGATGACCTACTCGAACACCTACGGCCGCTTCTCGGTCGCCGAGCGCCTGTGCGGACTGAGCTTCGCCGCCACAGACGCCGCCGGCAACGTGCTGGCGACGACCCCGCCGCTGCTGCCGTTTTCCTTCGGGCTGGGCAACGGTGTGCCGCCGACGATCGGCATCAACCTCGTCTACGACGACTCGGTCGGCGGCGCCCGGCGCGACCTCTTTGCGATCTCGCCGTCGACCAATCTGCCGGACTTCGCCTTCGATGTGGCCATGTGCCAGCGCGAACTGATGACCGGCAGTTCGCCCAACGCCCGGCGCGTCAAGCGCGGCATCGCCGAAGTGCAGAGCACGGCCGACCTGAACCGCAAGCCGGCGATCATCGTCCACGGCCGTGCCGACACGCTGGTGCCGGTCAACTTCTCCTCGCGCCCGTACTACGCCGAGAACAAGCGGCGCGAACGCGGCGCGAGCCGGCTGTCCTACATCGAGGTCACGAACGCGCAACACTTCGACGCCTTCCTCGGCTTTCCCGGCTACAACGAGCGCTTCGTGCCGCTGCACGTCTACTTCAACCGCGCCCTCGACGCGCTGTGGGCACACCTGACCGAGCGCAAACCGCTGCCGCCGTCGCAGGTGGTGCGCACGACGCCGCGCGGCGCCGGCGCGCCGCCGCTGACCGCCGCGCACGTGCCGCCGATCGAAATCAGTCCGCCGGCGGCCGATCGGATCAGCTTCGACGGCACGACCCTGCGCATCCCGAACTGAGGTCGCCTCGCCGTTTTCGGGCGGGCCGGCCGCGTGCCGGCCCGTGCACCGTGCGGCGCCTCGCGCGGGGACAGTGCCGGGCTCGGCTACGATCGCTGCCTCCGGCCTCGGCCGCCGATGCGCGTTAGCTTGTCACGATGAATCCCTCCGACGATTCGCTGTCGCGCCTGGCGATCGATCGCGGCGCGAGCCGCGCCGGCCTGCTGCGCCGCCGGCCGCTGTGGCAGCGCGGCTGGCCGTGGCTGCTGGCGCTGGTGCTGGTCGCGGCCGTGGCCGCGTTGGCGTCGCAGCGCGGGCGGCCGACGCAGGTGGAGATTGGAGTGGTGGCCGCGGCCTGGCCGTCGCAGTCGATCGCCGTGCTCAACGCCACCGGCCGCGTGGTGGCGGCGCGGCGCGCGTCGGTGTCGAGCAAGGGCACCGGCCGGCTCGAATGGCTCGGCGTGCAGGAGGGCCAGCGCGTGCGCGAGGGCGAAGTCATCGCGCGCCTGGAAAACCGCGACGTGGCGGCGCAGCGCGAGCAGGTGGCGGCGAGCGTCAAGGCGGCCGAGGCGAACCTGGCGCAGGGCGAGGCCGAACTCGCCGATGCCGAGGTGGCGCTGCGGCGCGCGCGCGAACTGGCGGCACAAAACTTCGTCTCCGCTTCGGCGGTCGATGCCGCCGAGGCGCGCCAGCGCAAGGCCAGTGCGGCGATGCGTACGCTGCAGGCGCAGATCGCGGTGGCGCAGGCCAATCTGCGCGTGGCCGGTGTCGCCTTCGACCAGACGCTGATCCGCGCGCCGTTCACCGGCGTCGTCCTGACCAAGAGTGCGAACGTCGGCGACATCGTCACGCCGTTTTCGGCCGCGGCCGGCACCACCGGCGCAGTGGTGACGATGGCCGACATGAGCACGCTCGAGGTCGAGGCCGACGTTTCCGAGAACGCGATCGCCGGCATTCGCGTCGGCCAGCCGGCCGAGATCCAGCTCGATGCCTTTCCCGACCTGCGCTTGCTGGGGTCGGTGTCGCGCATCGTGCCGACGGTGGACCGCAGCAAGGCCACCTTGCTGGTCAAGGTCAGGTTCGAGGAGACCGACGAGCGCGTGCTGCCCGACATGAGCGCGCGCATCGCCTTCCTGTCGCGCCCGCTCGCTGCCGGCGAACGCACGCCGGTGCCGGCGGTGCGGCCCGAAGCGGTCGTGCAGCGCGACGGCCGCGACCTGGTGATCGTCGTGCGTGCCGACGGCGAGGCAGGCGGCGAGGCCGGCAAGGGCGCGGCGACGCGGCCGGCCGAGGCTCGCGCCAAGGCAGCGGAGGTCGTCCGTGGCCGCACCGTGCCGACGCCGGTGCGCGTGCTGGGCAAGGTCGGCGACCTGGTGCACATCGACGGCGTCGCACCGGGCGCGCGCGTGGTGATCGCGCCGCCGGCCGATCTCGACGCCGACCGCCCGGTGCAGGCCAGGCAGTGAGCGAGGCGGCGGCGGTGCGCAGCGCCGGCAGCGGGCCGGCGCTGATCGAACTGCGCGGCGTGAGCAAGAGCTACCTGCGCGGCGCGCAGGTGGTGCCGGTGCTCACCGGCATCGACCTCGACGTCGGCCGCGGCGAGTTCGTGGCGTTGATGGGGCCGTCGGGCTCGGGCAAGAGCACGCTGCTCAACCTCGTGGCCGGGATCGACAAGCCGGATGCGGGCGCGATCCGCATCGACGGCGAGGACATCACGCGCCTGGGCGAAGGCGAGCTCGCCGGCTGGCGCGCGGCGAGCGTCGGTTTCGTGTTCCAGTTCTACAACCTGATGCCGGTGCTCGACGCGTTCGAGAACGTCGAGCTGCCGCTGCTGCTGACCGGGCTGTCGCGCGCCGAGCGGCGCGAGCGCGTGCAGATGACGCTGGCGCTGGTGGGCCTGGCCGACCGCATGGACCATCGGCCGAACGAGCTGTCAGGCGGACAGCAGCAGCGGGTGGCGATCGCGCGCGCGATCGTCAGCGATCCGCTGCTGCTGATCGCCGACGAACCGACCGGCGACCTCGATCGCACCTCGGCTGCCGACGTGCTGGCGCTGCTGCGCCGGCTCAACGAAGAGCTCGGCAAGACGATCGTGATGGTCACGCACGACCCGCGCGCCGCCGAGGCCGCGCGCCACCTGATCTACCTCGACAAGGGGCAGTTGTCGGACACGTCGCCGCTGGCGGTGCAAGGGGAGAAATGATGGATGACGCCGCCTGCGGCGGCTATGACGGCTGCTGCGCAGCCTATGAGCGGCGCTTCGCGCCGCAGCTCATAGGCGCCGCAGGCGCCGTCATCAACGCGCGCAGCGCGCATCATTGCGAGGCGTAGCCGAGCATCATGTTTTTCCTCAAGCTGGTCGTTCGCAACGCCTTCCGCGCCCGGCTGCGTGCCTGGCTGACGATCCTCGGCCTGGTGATCGCGCTCACCGCCTTCGGCCTGCTGCAGACCGTGGTCAAGGCCTGGTACGCGGGCGTGGACGCGGCCTCGAGCACCCGGCTGATCACGCGCAACGCGATCTCGCTCGTGTTCACCGTGCCGCTGTACTACCGCGAGCAGATCCGCCTAATCGAGGGCGTGCGCGGGGTGGCCGTGTCGAACTGGTTCGGTGGCATCTGGCGCGACGAGCGCAGCTTCTTCGCCCAGTTCGCGGTCGACGCGCCCGCCTTCTTCCCGATGTTCCCGGAGTTCCGCTTCGACGCCGACGAGTACCAGGCCTTCCTGCGCGACCGCCAGGGCGCGGCGATCGGCCGCCAGCTCGCCGACCTGTACGGCTTTCGCGTCGGCGACCGCCTGCCGATCCGCGGCACGATCTACCCGGGCAACTGGGAGTTCCACGTGCGCGCGATCTTCGACGGTGCCGACGACACCGTGATCACGCGCCAGATGTACTTCCACTACGACTACCTGAACGAGTTCGTCAAGCAGCGCTTCCCGCGCCGCGCCCACCAGACCGGCGTGTTCGTGGTCGACGTCGACGATCCGGCGCGCGTGGCCGAAGTGGCGCGCAAGATCGACGCCACCTTCGCCAACTCGCTCGCCGAGACGCTGACCGAGACCGAGAAGGCGTTCCAGCTTTCCTTCGTGGCGATGCTGCAGACGATCGTGCAGGTGATCCAGTCGGTGTCCTACATCGTCGTGCTGATCATCCTGGCGGTGGCGGCGAACACAATGGCGATGACCGCGCGCGAGCGCCTGGCCGAGTACGCGACGCTCAAGGCGGTCGGCTTCGGCCCCGGCTACGTCGCGCGTCTGATCCTGGCCGAGAGCCTGGTGCTGGCGCTGATCGGCGGCGCCCTGTCGGTGGCGCTGATGCCGGCGGTGGCGGCCGCTTTCCAGCAGGCGCTGGCGAGCGCCGGCATCAACGCCTTTCCGGTGTTCGCGGTCGATCCGCTGACCTACCTGTGGCAGATGGCGTTCGCGCTCGCGGTCGGCGTGGTCGCGGCGCTGGTGCCGATGGTGCGCGCGGCGCGCGTGAGAATCGTCGACGGCCTGCGCCATGTGGGTTAGGCGATGACGGCGCCTGCGGCTCCGTCGGCGCGGCCGGCGACACCGATTGGGACTGGCCGGTGATGAGGCTGCCGCTGCGCTACGTCGCGCGCAACCTGTGGGTGCGGCGACTGACCACGGTGCTCACCGCCGGCGGCATGGCGCTGGTGGTGTTCGTGTTCGCCGCCGTGCTGATGCTCGCCGCCGGGCTGCGCGCCACACTGGTCGCCTCGGGGTCGGCGGACAACGCGATCTTCATCGCCAAGGGGGCGCAGTCCGAGGTGCAGAGCGCGGTCTCGCGCGAGCAGGCGGCGCTAATCGAGAGCCTGCCGCAGATCGCCCGCGACGGCGACGGCCGCGCGCGCGTCTCGCGCGAGGTGCTGGTGCTCAATTCGCTCATCAAGCGCGCCACCGGCAGCCGCAGCAACGTGCCGGTGCGCGGCCTCTCGGCGCCGGGCTGGGCACTGCGGCCGCAGGTGCGCATCGTCGCCGGTCGCGCTTTTCGTCCCGGGTCGACCGAGATCGTCGTCGGCGCCAGCGTCGCGCGCCAGTTCGCCGCGGTGGAGATCGGCCGCACGCTGAGCTTTGCCCAGCGCCAGTGGCTGGTGGTGGGTGTGTTCGAGGCCGGCGGCACCGCCTTCGACTCGGAGATCTGGGGCGACCACGAGCAGATGATGCAGGCGTTCCGGCGCCTGAACTTCTCGTCGGTGCTGGCGCAACTGGCCGACGCGCAGCGCTTCGGCGACCTCGAGCGGGCGGTGGCCGCCGACCCGCGCTTCACCGCCGAGGTGCGCGGCGAGCGCCGCTTCTACGAGGACCAGTCGCGCTCGCTCGCCACCTTCATCACCTTCCTCGGCGTGTTCCTGTCGGTGATCTTCTCGGCCGGCGCGATCATCGGCGCCTCGATCACGATGTACGCGGCGGTGGCCACGCGCACGGCCGAGATCGGCACCCTGCGCGCTCTCGGCTTTCGCCGTCGCGCGATCCTGGCGGCGTTCCTGCTCGAGTCGCTGCTGCTGGCGCTGGCCGGCGGCGCCGCCGGCCTGGCGGCGGCAAGCTTCCTGCAGGCGATCACGATCTCGACCACCAATTTCACCTCGTTCTCGGAGCTGGCGTTCACCTTTTCGCTCACGCCGGCGATCGTCGTCGCCAGTGTCGCCTTCGCGCTGGCGATGGGGCTGGTCGGCGGCTTCCTGCCGGCGATCAAGGCCGCGCGATTGCCGATCGTCGAGGCGCTGCGCGCCGGCTGAAAGCGGTGCGTGCGGCGCTTTTGCGCGCACGGCGCCGCGACAGCGCATGACCGTAGATGGCGTCCGGGTAACCCGCTTTCTTGGTACCAATCCGGGTAGGCCACGGGAAGCCCGCCACTGAGAATCCGAGGCCCGAGCCCGTGCGCCGTCGGCGCCGGCGAACCAAGAAGCAGGAGAAGCCATGGATACGCTGACGTCCTCGCCGCGCTCCTCGTCGTCGTTCAAGTCGCTGCAAAACCTGCGCGTGGTCAAGGCCGACGAGCCCGCCGCCGCCAAGCGCGTCGTGTTGCCGCCCGAGAAGGTTGCGGCCAGCGGCGAGCACTACCGCGCCTACCGGCCGCAACCTTTCAAGCGCGAGGAGCGCGAGCGTGTGACCGTGCTCTTCGGCGGCCTGCACTGGCGCGCCGAGCGCGCGATCCAGGGGGCGATGGAAAACCTCGGCTACCGCGTGCAGGTGCTGCCGACCGCCTCGCGCGAGGACCTGCTGACCGGACGCGAAGTGGCCGACATCGGCCAGTGCTGCCCGACCAGCTTCACCACCGGCAACCTGGCCAACTTCCTGCGCGGCGAGGCGCGGCGCACGAGCGCGGAGCAGGTCAACCGCGACTTCGTCTACGTCACCGCCGGCGCCTGCGGCGCCTGCCGCTTCGGCCAGTATCACCAGAGCTACGAGCTGGCGCTGCGCAACGTCGGGCTCGAGTCGTTCCGCATGTTCCTGCTCGACCAGCAAAAGTTCGACCAGGGCGCGAAGGAAGGCGGCGGCCTGGAGCTGACCCTGCCGTTCAACCTCGGCGTCGTCTGGTCGATCATCCTCACCGACGTGTTGCAGGACTTCGAGTACCGGACCCGGCCGTTCGAGAAGGTGCCGGGGGCGACCGACCGCGCCGTGCGCGACGCGGTCGAGCTGTTGTACCAGGCGTTCCGGCGCCGTCCGAACAGCGGCCGCAAGTGGGACTCGGCGCTGTGGCACCTGACCACCGGCTACTTCGTGCGCGCGATGCGCGAGGTGCGCGAGCTGTTCGACGCGGTCGAGGTCGATCGCACGCGGGTCAAGCCGGTGGTCAAGATCACCGGCGAGTTCTACCTGCAGACGGTCGAGGGCGAGCCCAACCACAACATCCACCGCTGGCTCGAAGGCGAGGGCGCCGAGGTCTATCCGGCGGCGGTCACGGTCTGGCTCGATTACCTGCTGCGGCACGCAGCGCAGAACTTCGAGGACCGGATCGGCATCGTGCGCGGTGCGCGCCTGCGCAAGGCGCTGGTGCACGTCGGCCACGGGCTGCTGCGCTGGACCTACAACCGCATGCGCGGCGCGCTCGCCGACGTGCCGCACGAACTGCCCGACCAGTACGAGCTGCGCCGTCTGGCTGCGCCCTACTACTACAGCCGCCTGTCCGGCGGCGAGGGCGACATGCTGGTCGGCAAGGCGCTGTGGGCGCATCTGGGCAAGAAGGCGCACATGACCTGCGAACTGTCGCCCTACGCCTGCATGCCGAACACGATGAGCATCGGCGCCATGGCGGCGGTGCTCGGCAAGCACCCTGACCTGCTGTACGCGCCGATCGAGATCAAGGGCGATGCCGAGGTGCACGCGCTGTCGCGCTGCCAGATGATCCTGACCGAGGCGCGCAAGCGCGCGCAGCGCGAGTTCGAGCAGACGCTCGAAGGCACGCGCCTGAGCGTCGACGATCTGCAGCAGGCGCAGGCCGAGCACCCGCAGTGGGCGCGCGCCACCTGGCGCCTGCCGCACCGCGGTGTGGCCGGGGTGGCGGCCAACTTCGCGCTGCACGTGGCGGCGGCGAGGCGGGCGTGAAGACGGTCGGGCTGGACGTCGGTTCGACCACGATCAAGGCGCTGGTCGACGAGGATGGTCGCGCGCTCTGGCAGGACTACCGGCGCCACGGCACGCGCCAGGCCGAGATGGTGCTGGAGTTCCTGACCCGCATTGGCGCCGAATGCGGGCTCGAGCCCGGCCGCGACCGCATCTTTCTCACCGGCTCCGGCGCCGGCCTGATCGCGCCGCTGGTCGGCGGCAAGTTCGTGCAGGAAGTCGTGGCGGTGGCGGCGGCGGTCGAGAAGCTGCACCCGGAGGTGAACTTCGTCTCCGAGATCGGCGGCGAGGACATGAAGACGCTGTTCTTCACCGACGGCGGCGCCGGCAAGTCGAAGCAGGTCTACATGCAGTCGGCGTGCAGCGGCGGCACCGGCACCTTCATCGAGAAGACCGCGCGCAAGCTGCAGGTCGAACCCGAGCGCCTGGCGCAGATGCCCTACGAGGGCATGGACCTGCACAAGATCAGCTCCAAGTGCGGCATCTTCGCCGAGGCCGACGCCAACACGCTGGTCAAGAGCGGCGTGCCGGTCGAGGAGATCATCGCCAGCCTGTTCGAGGCGGTCGTCTACCAGAACCTGGCGACACTGACCAAGGGCAACACGCCGCAGCCGCAGGTGCTGCTGCTGGGCGGACCGAACCTGTTCTTCCGCGGCCTGCAGCAGGCCTGGCGCCACCACCTGGGCAAGCTGTGGGCCGAACGCGGCATCGCCGGCGCGCCCGAAGACCTGATCCGCGTGCCGCAGGAGGCGCTGTACTACGCCTGCCTCGGCTGCATCGAGGTGGCGCGCGCCGAGCCGGCGGCCGGTGTCTACGCCGGCGCCGACAAGCTGCGCTGGTGGATCGAGGTCGGCCAGCACGAGCACAAGGCGCGCGAGGGCGCGCGCGGGCTGGTGCGCGACAGCACCGAGTTCGAGCACTTCATCCACTGCTACGGCGAGGCGCGCGCCTCGGCCGCTGCCGCCTCGCCCGAGGCGCGTGCCGAGGCGGCCTACGTCGGCTGCGACTTCGGCAGCACCACCGCCAAGGCGGTCGTACTGTCGGCCGAGCGCGAGCTGCTGGCGAGCTGCTACGTGCCCTCGAACGGCAACCCGATCGAGGACGCCAAGGCGCTGATGCGCGAGATCCGCGGCGCCGGCTTCGAGCGCATCGCCGCCCTCGGCGTCACCGGCTACGGCAAGGACCTGCTGAAGGACATCGTCGGCGCCGACCAGGCGGTGGTCGAGACCGTCGCCCACGCCACCGCCGCGCTGCACTACCACCCGGACGCCGACGTGATCTGCGACGTTGGCGGCTGCGATGTGAAGATCATGATCCTGCGCCAGGGCACGGTCGCCGACTTCCGCCTGAACTCGCAGTGTTCTTCGGGCAACGGCGCCTTCCTGCAGGGTGTGGCCGAGCGCTACGGCGTGCCGCTCGACCAGTACGCCGAGCGCGCCTTCGAGGCCAAGGCGATCCCGTCGCTGGCGATGGGCTGCGGCGTGTTCCTGCAGTCGGACATCGTCAACCAGCAGAGGAAGGGCTGGTCGCGCGAGGAGATCATGGCCTCGCTCGCCGCGGTGCTGCCGCTCAACGTCTGGGTCTACGCCGGCCAGTTGCAGAACCTGGCGGCGGCCGGGCGCAAGTTCGTCCTGCAGGGCGGCACGCACCGCAACCTGGCGGTAGTCAAGGCGCAGGTCGACTTCATCCGCGACAAGGTGCCGGGGGCCGAGATCGTCGTCCACCCGTACTCGGGCGAGGCCGGTGCGATCGGCGCCGCGCTGTGCGCGCTCGATGCGGCGCGCGAAGGCGGCGCGAGCCGCTTCCGCGGCTTCGAGCTGATCGAGTCGCTCGAGTACGCGAGCACGACCAACGAACACACGACCTGCCACTGGTGCCCGGTCAACTGCAAGCGCACCTTCATCGACGTGCGCCTGCCCGACGGCCAGGGCCGGCCGTGGAGCAAGGTGCCGCTGGCCAGCGGCTGGGAACGCGTGATCAGCGGCAACTCCTGCCCGAAGGGGCTGCTCGAGGACGCCAACGAGATGAAGGTGGTCAAGCAGACGCTGGAGGAGGCCCGTCGTGCGTTTCCCAACATTGCCGAACTGGTTCGCGAAGGCGCCTTCAAGAAAGCGCGCGTCACCGCCTGAGACCGCCGACGGCGCGCCGGCGGTGCCGTTCGCGCAGGAGCGCGCGCGGCTGCGCATCGGCATTCCGCGCGTGCTCAACCTGTGGTCGACGCACCAGTTCTGGATCGGCTTTCTCGACGCACTCGGCATCGAGACGCGCCGCATCGAGTTCTCCTCAGACACCTCGGAGGAGCAGGCGCGCCGTTTCGCCAAGGGGCGCGGCACGGTCGACTGCTGCTATCCGGTCAAGTGCGTGAGCGGCCATTACGGCGAGCTGCTGGCCAACCGCAAGCGGCCGATCGACATCCTGCTGGCGCCGATGATCCGCACCCTGCCGTCGTTTCTCGGCGGCCACGTGATGGCGTCTCTGACCTGCCCGCGCGTGATGGCGGCGCCCGAGAACATCAAGTCCGGCTTCCTCAAGGAAGGTGACGCCTTCGCCGCGCAACAGGTCCGGCACTGCGCGCCGCACGTGACACTCGACGAGGCGCCACTCGCTGCCAAGCAGCTCTACGAGGGACTGAAGGACGTGATCCCCGGGCTGACGCCGGCCGAGACCCGGCGCGCGGTCGATGCCGGGCTGGCGGCGCTCGCCGCGCACGCGCAGTCGCTGCGCCGTAAGGGGCGCGAGATCCTCGACTGGTGCGCGCGTGAGAACAAGCCCTGTCTGCTGGTGCTGGCGCGGCCGTATCACATGGACCCGGGCATCGGCCACGAGATCGAGGTCGACCTGCAGGCCTACGGCTACCCGGTGCTGTGGGCGCAGTACCTGCCGCTCGACGATGACCTGCTCGGCTGGATGTACGGCCCGGACCAGGAGGCCGGCTACATCAAGTCGCCGCTCGACATCGCCGATGTCTGGCCGTCGTCGTACAGCGCCAACACGAACGAGATCCTGTGGGGGGCGAAGTTCGCTGCGCGCCTGCCGTGGATCGCCTGCGTCGTGCGCCTGTCGAGCTATGAGTGCGGCATGGACCAGCCGACCTACTCGCCGGTGCAAAGGATCGTCGAGAGCACCGGCACCCTGTACTTCTCGTTCCAGGACCTCGACTCCACCAAGCCGGCCGGCTCGGTCAAGATCCGCGTCGAGACCATCGCCCACTACCTGCACAAGCACTCGGCGGCGATCATCGAGCGCAAGAAGGCGGCGGCTCCGGCCGGCTGTCCGCTCGGCCGCTGAGGCGCGGCGCCGGCGCGCAAGGGCTGGCCGCGCCGCGCTCAGGCGCCGACAGGCTGCGGCTGCAGGCTGTCGATCAGCGCGTCCTTCTGCCGCCACAGCTCGTTGAGCCAGTCCTGAATCGAGGCGCGCGCCTGCGCATCGGTCGGGGCGTCGGCGCGCGCGAACTGCGGCGGGATCGGGTGCCGGCGCACATCGACGATGACGCGCGCCAAGCGACCGGTCATCAACTGCCAGAAGGTCGGCGCGCCGTCCGGGTAGACGATCGAGACGTCGAGCAGCGCCTCGAAGCGGTCGCCGAGAGTGGCGAGCGCGATCGCCAGGCCGCCGGCCTTGGGCTTGAGCAGGTGGCGAAACGGCGAGCGCTGCGCGTCGTGGCGCGCGCGCGTGAAGCGCGTGCCCTCGACGAAGTTGATCACCGACGTCGGCACATGGCGGAACTTCTCGCACGCGCGCCGCGTGCGCTCTAGATCGTCGCGGCCGGCGGCGCCGCCCTTGCGGTGCAGGAACGGGAAGTCGAGCGCCCACCACGCCAGGCCGATCACCGGCACCCAGATCAGCTCGCGCTTGAGGAAGAACTTGAGCAGCGGGATGCGGCGCGTGAACACCTTCTGCAGCACCAGGATGTCGACCCAGCTCTGGTGGTTGCTCGCCACCAGGTACCAGCCGCGCGCATCGAGGCCGTCGGCGCCGCGCACCTCCCACTGCGTGCGGCCGACGAGCGCGATCCAGCCGTTGTTGATCGTGATCCAGGTCGTCGCCAGGCCGTTGATCAGCGGATCCAGCGCGCGCCGCACCGCCGCCAGCGGCAGCGCCAGCTTGGCCAGCGCCAGCGGCAGCATCAGCGCGAACAGCACGGTCGTGCTCAGCGCCACCGTGACCGCCACCGCGCAACCCTTGAGGGAGGCGGGCAGACGGCCGGAGGGGCGGGGGCGGGCGGGCGCGGACATGGGGCCTGAGATTGGAGCAGATGCGCGCGGCGGGCGGCAAGCGCGCGGCCCGGTCGCGGCCGCGGTCCGGCCGGATCTTGCGCAGGATCAAGCGCGCATCGCGTGCCAGCGCGATCGCGGCCGGCGGCGGGGTTGAGCGCGGCCGAAGCTCGCGGCAGCATTCGGCTTTGCGCGCGGCGGTGCGGCGCGCTTCCTCGGACGAAGGCAGGGAGATGGCGCAATCTGCGGGCGGTGGCCTGCTTGCGACGCCGGCGGGCGCACCGCCGGTGGCGTCGTCGTCGGCGGCGCCGGGATCGGTGGCGGCGTGGCTGATGGCGCTGCGGCCGCGCAGCCTGGTAGTGGCGGTCAGTCCGGTGCTGGCGGCGGTGGCGCTGATCTGGGCGCGCGGCGATGCGCTCGAGCCGCTGCTGGTGCTGCTGGTGCTGGCGGTGGCGGTCATGATGCAGGTGATCACCAACCTGCAAAACGACGTCGGCTACACGGTGCGCGGGGCCGAGCGTCGCGACCGCATCGGCCTGCCGCGCGCCACCGCACTCGGGCTGCTGACGCCGGCGCAGGTGCGCGCGGCGATCGTCGCGGCGGTGATCGTCACCCTGCTGCTGGGCGCGCCGATCGTGCAGTTGCGCGGCGAGCCGGCGCTGGCGATCGGTGTGGCCTCGATCCTGGCAGCGTTGGCCTACATGGGCGGGCCGAAGCCGATCGCCTACACGCCGTTGGGCGAGCCGACGGTGCTCGTGTTCTTCGGCCTGGTGGCGGTGGTCGGCACCGACTTCGCGCTCACCGGCAGCCATGCCGACCCGGCGCTGTGGATCGCCGGCGTTGCGCTTGGCGCGATCGCCACCGCGGCGATCGCCGTCAACAACGCGCGCGACCGCGACCATGATCGCGAGGTCGGCCGGCGCACGCTGGCGGTGGTCGCGGGCCGGCGCGCGATCGAGCGCCTGTACGCGGTGCTCGTGCTCGGGCCGGTGGCGCTGGTGCCGCTGCTGGCGCTGCTGCTCGGCTCGCCCTGGCTGCTGCTGCCGGCGCTGCTTGCGCCGGCCGTCTGGCGGCTGGCGCGCGACTTCGCCGCCTGCGCGCCCGGTCTGCCCTACAACGCGATCCTGTTTCGCACCTTCGTGATGGAGCTGAAGTTCGCCGCACTGCTGGCCGCCGGCGCAGTGCTGTCGCGTTTGGTCTGAGTCAGCGCGCTCCGGGAGCGGCCGGCGCCGCGGCGCTCGCCGCTAGCAGCACGCCGGCGACCGCCAGCAGCAGCGCCAGCGCGTGCAGCGCCGAGAACGGCTCGCCGAGCAGGGCCACGCCGACCGCGGTGGCGCTGATCGGCAGCGCAACGGTGAACACGCCGGCCTGCGCCGCGGGCACGTACTTGATCCCGCTCACCCACAGCCAGACCGCGACCAGGCTGGCGCTGATCGAGTAAAAGGCGAGCAGCGCCCACTCGCCGGCGCCGACCGCGGCGAAGTCGGCCGCGTGCCACTGTGCCAGTCCGAAGGGCGCGATCAGCGCCAGTCCCCAGAGATTGATCAGCGCCGCCACACGCAGCGCGCTGCGCGTGGCGGCCAGCCGGCGCGCCAGGATCACGTACACCGCTTCGCACAGCACCGCGCCCAGCAGCAGTGCGGTGCCGAGCAGCGACAGCGGCAGCGCCGCTTCGCCGTGGCGCGCGACCTGGAGCACGGCGATGCCGAGCACCGCCAGCGCCACCGCCGCCAGAACGCGCGCGCCGATGCGCTCGCGCAGCAGCAGCCACGACAGCAGCGCCACCATCGCCGGCAGCGTCGCCAGGATCACCCCGGCCGCGGTGGCCGACGACAGGGCGATGCCGTTGAGCATTGCCAGCGAGAAGAGAAAATTGCCGAAGAACGACATGCAGAAAAGCTGCCACTGCTCGCGCCGGGCGAGCGGCGCCTCATCGCGCGCCGGTGCGATGAAGGGCAGCATCACCACCGCGGCGATGGCAAAGCGCAACAGCGCCAGCACGAGTACTGGGAAGGCCTCGAGCAGCGGTTTCGACAGCGCGACGTAGCTGCCCACCAGGGCCATCGAGGTGGCGAGCAGCAGGTAGGGACCGAGACGGTTCACGGGCGTCGACGGGGCGGGCGCGCCGCACGTGCGGCCGGCCGGCGATTGTCCCCCCGGCGCCGCCGCCGTCCGCGCGCGGCGCTGCGGGCGCGGCGACAGTCCCGCAGTTGCGCACGTTGCGCCGCCGCCGCGCGTCCGATTTTCACGTCGCGTTGCTCGCCTGTTGCCCTACCCTGTTACAGCCGTGGAGATTCGCTGCGAACTCAAGGCGAACACAGGACGGCGGGGGAGATCGGCGATGGGATTCGAAGCAGACGCACGCGACGAGGGCGCGCCGGCGCAGGGTGGCTGGGCGGCGACCGAGACCGCGCCGCAGTTCGAGGGGCTCGGGCCGCGCATTCGAACGCGGCGCAAGAGCCTGCGCTTTACGCTCGACTCGCTCGCGGCGCGCGCCGGGGTCTCGAAGAGCTATCTGTCGCGCATCGAGAACGGCAAGAAGACGCCGCCGCTGGACACGCTGTCGCGCCTGGCGCGCGCGCTTGGCACCGACATCAAGCTGCTGCTCAGCGATGAGGGCGAGGGCGCCGGCCGCTACCTGAGCGTCGTGCGCGTACAGTCCGGCGACCCGGCGCCGCGCGCGAGCGGCTACGCGTACCGGAGCCTGGCGCGCGGGCACGAGAGCCTGCGCATGCAGCCCTACCTGATCCGCTTGCCGCCCGAGTTTCCGGCGCCGACCGCCTCGCAGCACGACGGCCAGGAGTTCATGCACGTGTTGCGCGGCCGCGTCGAGTGGGACGTTGGCGGCGAGACTTTCGTCGTCGGTCCCGGCGACTCGGTCTACCTGGACTCGCGCACTCCGCACCGCGCGCGCGCGCTCGATGGCGAGGCCGAGGCGCTGGTCGTGGTTGCGCCCTGGCAAGGGCGCGACCGAGAGGCCTGAACGCCGGGGCTCGGTGCCGCTTCAGGCCGGGCGCGCGTCCTGCGCCGCGCCGCGCGCCTTGTCTTCCAGCGCGGTCCAGCGTTCGAGCTTGTCGGCGAGCAGGGCGTCGATCTCCCGATCGCGTGCAACGTCGGCCGCCATTTGCCCGGCGCCGGCGCGGTGATAGTCGGCCGCGGCCATCGTCGCGCGCAGGGCTGCCTGCTCGGCTTCCAGCGCCTCGATCTCGGCCGGCAGCGCCGCCAGAGCGCGCTGCTCGAGGTAGCTGAGCTTGGCGCGCGCGCGTTCGCGCGCGGGCGCCCGCGCGGCCGGCGTTGCCGGC
>JBBIST010000005.1:0-81034 GCA_037441125.1 Burkholderiales bacterium | reverse complement strand
GTGCTGCTGATCGACGAGATCGACAAGGCCGACATCGAGTTCCCCAACGACCTGCTGCGCGAGCTCGACCGCATGGAGTTCCACGTCTACGAGACCCGGCAGACGATCCGCGCCAGGCATCGGCCGCTGGTGGTGATCACCTCCAACAACGAGAAGGAGCTGCCCGACGCCTTCCTGCGCCGCTGCTTCTTCCACTACATCCGCTTCCCGACCCGGGAGACGATGCAGTCGATCGTCGACGTGCACTTCCCCGGCCTGCGCCAGGAGCTGCTGGCCAACGCGCTGGCCGCCTTCTTCTCGCTGCGCGAGGTGCCGGGGCTGAAGAAGAAGCCGTCGACCTCGGAGCTGCTCGACTGGCTGAAGCTGCTGGTCGCCGAGCAGATCCCGGCCGAGGCGCTGCGCACCCGGGACGACAAGCTCTTCGTTCCGCCGCTGGCCGGCGCGCTGCTGAAGAACGAGCAGGACATGCACCTGTTCGAGCGGCTCGTCTTCATGGCGCGGAACAACCGCTGATGCGCGTGGTATCTCGCCCACGTGGGTGTCATTCCCGCGCAGGCGGGAATCCAGCGTCTCTTTCCGTCGAGCCGGCGGACGCCATTCCGGCACGGCGATGATCTCCCCCGCCCCCGTCACCCTCGAAGGCCACGGCGTGCGGCTCGAGCCGCTGGCGCGCGAGCACCACGACGGGCTGGCCGCGGCGGCGGCCGACGGCGAACTGTGGAAGCTCTGGTTCACCTCGGTGCCGGCGCCCGAGGAGACGCACGCCTACCTCTCGGCGGCGCTGGCCGGGCAGCAGGCCGGCCACATGCTGCCGTGGGCGGTGCGCGATCTGGCCACCGGCAGCATCGTCGGCTCGACCCGCTACCACGACATCGTGCCTTCGATCGACCGCGTCGAGATCGGCTATACGTGGTACGCGCGGCGCTGCCAGAAGACGCACGTCAACACCGCCTGCAAGCGGCTGCTGCTCGGCCACGCCTTCGAGACGATCGGCTGCGCGGTCGTGGGCCTGCGCACCGACCCGTTCAACTTCGCTTCGCAGGCGGCGATCGAGGCGCTCGGGGCGAAGAAGGACGGCGTGATCCGCCACCACGCGGCGCGGCGCGACGGCAGCGTGCGCGACACGGTGATGTACAGCATCCTCGCCGCCGAGTGGCGCGACGTGAAGCGGCATCTGGAGCTGCGCCTGACGCGGCACCGATAGCGCCATGCTGATCAACTTCTTCTACCACCTGCGGGCGGCCCGGCTGCCGGTGTCGGTCAACGAGCTGCTGACGCTGCTGGCGGCCCTGAAGCAGCAGGTGATCGGCGCGTCGATCGACGAGTTCTACTTCCTGGCGCGGGCGACGCTGGTCAAGGACGAGGCCAACTACGACAAGTTCGACCGCGCCTTCGGCGAGTTCTTCAACGGCCTGCAGGCCTCGGCCGGGCAGCTGAAGGACATCCCCGACGAGTGGTTCAGGAACGTGCTCGAGCGCGAGTTCACGCCGGAGGAACTGGCAAAGCTGGAGAAGCTCGGCTTCGACCGGCTGATGGAGGAGTTCCGCAAGCGGCTCGAGGAGCAGGACGGCGCGCACCACGGCGGCAGCAAGTGGATCGGCTCCGGCGGCACCTCGCCGTTCGGCCACGGCGGCCGCCACCCCGAGGGCATCCGCATCGGCGGCCCGGGCAAGGGCGGCCGCAGCGCGGTCAAGGTGTGGGAGGCGCGCGCCTACCGCGACTACGACGACCAGGTCGAACTGGGCACGCGCAACATCAAGGTCGCGCTGCGCCGGCTGCGCCGTTTCGCCCGCGAGGGCGCCGACCTCGAGCTGGACCTGCACGACACGATCGAGTCCACCGCCCGCAACGCCGGCTGGCTGGACCTGAAGCTGGTGCCGGAGCGGCACAACGCGGTCAAGGTGCTGATGCTGCTCGACGTCGGCGGCACGATGGACGAGCACGTCAAACGCGTCGAGGAGCTGTTTTCGGCTGCGCGCAGCGAGCTCAAGCACCTCGAGTTCTACTACTTCCACAACTGCGTCTACGAGCGCCTGTGGCGCAACAACCGGCGCCGCTTCGCCGAGAAGTTCGACACCTCGGACGTGCTGCGCAAGTACAACCCGGACTGGCGGCTCGTGTTCGTCGGCGACGCGACCATGAGCCCGTACGAGATCCTGCAGCCGGGCGGCAGCGTCGAGCACGACAACGCCGAAGCCGGCGCCGTCTGGCTGCAGCGCTTGGCCCAGCACTTCCCGAAGCACGTCTGGATCAACCCCGAGCCTGAAGGGCTGTGGCAGTACCGGCAGTCGATTGCACTGCTCAGTCAGCTCGTCGGCGGCCGCATGTTCCCGCTGACGATCGACGGGCTGACGCGCGCGATGCGCCTGCTCAGCAAGTGACGCGGCCGTCCAAGAGCAAGAGGCGCGGCCTCGCAGCGATTGGAGCCAGCCGCGTCATCCCCGCGCAGGCGGGGATCCACATCGGGCTGCCGGCTCATGGTCTTCCCGCTGCCCGAATCGCGCAGTTCCCATACGCACCGCAGCGCGCGTAGATTGATCTGCGGTCCCGGTGCACGGCGAACCGCCGCGCACGATGCGTTGACCGCAAGGAGCACCGAAGATGTCGACCTACGTTCTTTTCGGCAAGTACACGTCCGACGCGCTGAAGAGCGTCAGCGCCAAGCGCACCGCCGAAGCCGAACAGCTGATCAAAAGTCTGGGCGGCGAAGTCAAGGCCAGTTACGCGCTGCTCGGCGACACCGACCTGCTGTTCATCCTCGAGCTGCCGGACAACGAGGCCGCGATCAAGGCGTCGACCGGCTTGGCCAAGCTGACCGGCATCGGCATGCGCACCGCGCCGGCCGTGACGATCAAGGAGTTCGACCGGCTGATGTCCTCGTAGCGCAAGCGCAGAGGTGACCGACGCTCTCACCCGGTCAGGATCGGCCGCAAGGTCTCGATCTCCTCGACGATGAAGTCGAAGAATGCGGCCACGCGCGGCGTGTGGCGCAGGTCGGGGCGCGTGAGCAGGCGCCAGATGCGCTTCAGTTCCGGGATCGGACCCAGAAGGCGCACGAGGTCGGGCTCGGCATCGCCGAGCGCCGTCGGCAGCGGTGCCACGCCCATGCCTGCCTTCACCGAGTAGAGCAGACCGAGCACGCTGTTGTTGCGCGCGACGATCCTGCCGTTCGGCGCAACCTTGTGCAGCCACACGGCCGCACGGTGCTTGGCCATCGTTTCATCGAAACCGACCAGTGCGTGCAGCTCCAGATCCTCGACGCGCTCAGGCTGGCCGTGCCGCTGAATGTACGTGCGGCTCGCGTACACGGCCCACAGCGAGTCGGCGACGCGGCGGCCGACCAGCTCGCCGTCGTCGGTGTCGCCCGAGCGCAGCGCCACGTCGGCCTCGCCCTTCATCAGGTCGAGGTACTTGTCGCTCATCACGAACTCGACCTGCAGCCCCGGATGGCGCGCGCGGAAGCGCTCGAGCAGCGAGGACTGCGTGATCCGGTTGACGATCGGCTCCGGGCAGGTCAGGCGGATGACGCCCACGACCGCACGCTGCGAGGCCTCGAGCTGCTGCGCGAAGTCGTAGACCGCCTGTTCGACGCGCTCGGCGTGCGCCAGCATCTGCTGGCCGAAGGCGGTCAGCCGGTAGCCGGTCGGGTGGCGTGCGACGAGTTGGCGGCCGATGCGGCGCTCCAGTTCGCCCAGACGGCGCTGCACCGTCGACTGGTCGACTTTCAGCGCGCGGCCGGCCGCGAGCGTGCTGCCGTGGCGCGCCACCCCGACGAAGTACTTGAGGTCGTTCCAGTCGAACATGGACGAGTTATGCACCAATGCGGCCCCGTTCTGCAATCCTGCGCCTTACGGGATCTGCGCGCGCCTCCTACGCTGGGCACCGATCGGCCATCGCAGCGATGCCGACGAACCGACTCAAGGGGGCAGCGATGTTGCGAAAAACGACCCTGCTGGCGCTCGCGCTGTTCGCGCACACGGCGCTGGCGCAGGATCCGGTCGCCATCGACGGCGACAAGTACAAGGTGCTACTCGAAAACGACCAGGTGCGCGTGCTCGCCTACACCGACCGGCCTGGCGAGCGCGAACTGCAGCACCGACATCCGGCGTTCGTCCTGGTTGCGCTCGCGCCTTTCAAGCGCAAGCTGCTGCTGCCTGACGGCCGCACGATCGCGCGCGAGTTCAAGGCCGGCGAAGTCATCTACTCGCCCGGCGAGACCCACTCAGGCGAGAACATCGGGTCGACGCCGACGCAGGTGATCATCGTCGAGCTGAAGCAGGCGCCGGCGCGGGGCAACGGCAGGCAATGAGGATGGACGCGACCAAGCCATTGACCGCTGCGCCGGGCGCAGACGACTTCAAGGCCGCCACCCGCCGCCGGTGGGACCAGGCCGCGTGCGGCTGGAACGCGCATGGCGCGGCGATCCGCGCCTGGCTTGCGACCGCGACCGACGCGATGCTCGCGATGGCCGGCGTCGTCCCCGGCGCGCGCGTACTCGACGTCGCCGCGGGTGCAGGCGACCAGACGCTCGACATCGCACAGCGTGTCGCGCCAACCGGCTCGGTGCTCGCGACCGATCTCTCGCCCGCGATCCTTGCCATGGCGGAGGACAACGCGCTGCGCGCCGGTCACCGCAACGTGGCCACGCTGGTGGCGGACGGCGAGCACCTGCCGGTCGAGGCGGCGAGCTTCGATGCCGCCGTGTGCCGGCTCGGGCTGATGTTGTTCCCCGATCCCTTGCAGGGGCTGCGCGAGATGCATCGGGCGCTCAAGCCCGGCGCGCGCGCTTGCACGATGGTGTTCTCTCGACTTGAGGCGAACCCGTGCATCGCGATGCTGATGTCCACCTCGCTCAAGCACGCGGGCCTGCCGCCGCGCGACCCGTCTCAGCCCGGCGGGCTGCTGAGCCTCGGCAAACTCGGCCTGATCGACGAACTGTTCAAATGCGCCGGATTTCGCGACGTCGCGACGACCGCGATCGACGCGCCGTTTCGGCTGCCTTCGGCGCGTCATTACCTCGACGTCGTGCGCGACTGCGCGAGCCCGATCCTGCAAATCCTCGGCCAGCTCGACCCCAGCGCGGCGCAGGCGGCGTGGCGCGAGATGGAAGAAAGGCTCGACACGTTCCGGACGGTCGCCGGCTGGCAGGGACCGAACGAGCTGCTGCTGACCGTCGGGAGGCGGTGAGGGCGGTGTCGGTTGTGTGCGTGCGAGCCTGCACACCATCGCTCGGTCACCCGGCGCTCAGCGCCTGGGCCTGGGTGGCACGGCCGGCCGTTTGTTCTCGATGTGGCGGAAGGTGATTCGCCCCTTGCTGAGGTCGTAGGGCGACAGTTCGAGCGAAACCTTGTCGCCCGCGAGAATGCGAATGTGGTGCTTGCGCATCTTGCCGGCGGAATATGCGACCAGCGCGTGACCGTTGTCCAAGGTGACGCGATAACGGCAATCGGGCAGCACTTCGTCGACGACGCCGTTCATTTCAATGTGTTCTTCCTTCGCCAAGGCGAATCCTCCGGGCAACGAGACGGATCAGGTTGGCGCCGAGACGGGCCGGCTGCCTTCGGCAAGGCGGCGCCGGCGCGGGTTGGCGCCGGCAACCGTGCATGGACTTCGGCGCCGCACACTTGGCGGCGCCGAGGGTGGAGCAGGCGCGGCGCAAGGCCGCGCCCCGGTTCGACCGTCGGTCAGACGATCTTGATTTCAGCCGCCTGCGGACCCTTGGCGCCCTGCTTGACGACGAACTCCACGCGCTGCCCCTCGGCAAGCGACTTGAAGCCGCCAGCCTGGATTTCGGAGAAGTGCGCGAACAGATCCTTGCCGCCGTCCTCGGGAGTGATGAATCCGAACCCTTTGGCGTCGTTGAACCACTTGACTGTGCCTAATGCCATTTTCTCGTTCCTTGAAAGGTCAATGAGAAGTAATCGGCCGCGAGAACACCCCGCGGCGAGCCGACGATCAAGAAACGCGAACCTGGAAAACCCGCGATGCGCCGTCGCCAGCAAATCGCGACGGGCCTGAGAGAACCTGAGGAAAGACGAGCCTTTTACGCAAGCAGGCGCACGGTACCTGCTTTCGCGCCAAGTGTCGAACGATATGTTTTCTTCGGCCGGCTCTTGAAATTGCGCCGCCGCTTTCGACGGGCGTTGGCGACCGCGTCGGCGCAAGGAGGTCCCGGCAGGCGCCAAGCGGCGATGTCCTGCGCCGATGCGCGACGGCAAACACTCATGGATATCGACGGACATCGACGCCCCGAGATCGATCGTATCGGGCATTCTTGCGAACCGGCAACGCAAGAACGCTTCAGTGCGCTCGTTGGCGGCACGATCGGTTGTACGGCGAGCGGCTGGCCGATCGACCTCAGACTCCCGGTACCGGCGGACGCACTCGTGGCGGGGCGCCCGACGAGCGCGCCTGGGCTCGCAGGCCGTCTGCCGAAGGTCATTGACTGCAACGAAGGGATCGCCATGGCGCGCAAGTCAGCAAGTACAGCCCAACCCGTTTTCCACGCGCCGATGCGCATCGACTGGACCGACGACAAGCTGCAGACGCTCAATCAGGAGCAGTTGCTGAGCCTGCTCGACAACCTCGATCACCAGAGAACGATCGGCCGCATCGAGGTGGCCGCGGCAGCGTCGCTCGACCTTCGCATCAGCGCGCTGCTGACCGGCCGCAACGGCAGCAAGCGGCGCAAGCAGATTGCCGACCTTGCCGTCGCTGCCGTCGAGGCAGCACCATGAACTTGCGCCGGCGGACGCGGCGGCACCGGCTCGCGCGCCGGTGCCTTGCGCGAGCAATCAGGTTCAGTGCCGTGGCGCCGGCCGCTTGCGCGGTAACGCCTTAGACTGCGCGCCGTCCTGCCACTTCGCTGCGAACCGCACACCATGGCTGAGCGCGACACCCCGACCGACAAGGGCCTCGAGTTCCTCGAGCAGAAGGCCTTCCAGTCCCGCTTCATCGTCATCGCCGGCGAGATCAACTCGCGCCTGGCCAACAGCGTGATCACGCGCCTGATCGCGCTTGCCGCTGACTCCGAGGCGCCGATCAACCTGCTGATCTCCTCGCCCGGCGGACACGTCGAGTCGGGCGATGCGATCCACGACGTGGTGCGCTTCATTGCCGCGCCGGTGAACATGATCGGCACCGGCTGGGTCGCGAGCGCCGCCACCCACATTTACCTGGCGGCGCCGAAAGAACGCCGCTTCGCCACCGAGAACACGCGCTTCCTGATCCACCAGCCGAGCGGCGGCAGCGGCGGCACCGCGGCCGACATCGCGATCCAGGCGCGCGAGATCGTCAAGATGCGCGAGCGCATCGCCGCCGTGATCGCCAAGGAGACCAGCCAGCCGCTCGAGCGCGTGCGCGAGGACATCGACCGCGACTACTGGATGAGCGCGACCGAGGCGGTCGACTACGGCATCGTCGGCCGCATCGTCGCGCGCCAGTCGGATCTGCCGCGCTGAACCGGGCATCCGGCGGCGCCGCCGCCGGATAGCGGCTCACGAGCCGGCGGTCGAGGCGCCGTTACGCGTGCGCCAGAGCGAGTAGAAGATGCCGCTTAGCAGCAGGCTGGCGGTGACCGCGAGGCTGAGCGAGGCCGGCACCTTGCCGTCGAACATCCAGTCGCCGACGAAGATCTTGGCGCCGATGAAGATCAGCACGATCGCCAGCGCGTACTTCAGGTAGTGGAAGCGGTGCACGACCGCGGCCAGCGCGAAGTACAGCGCGCGCAGGCCGAGGATGGCGAAGATGTTGCTCGTGTAGACGATGAACGCGTCCGGCGTGATCGCGAAGATCGCCGGCACCGAGTCGATCGCGAACACCAGGTCGGCGATCTCGACCAGCACCAGGCACAGGAACAGCGGCGTCGCCCAGAGCACGATCTTGCCGGTCTTCGGGTCGGGCTCGCGCACGAGGAAGTTCTGGCCGCGCATAGTGTCGGTCACGCGCAGGCGCTTGCGCATGAAGTTCAGCACCGGGTTGTTGGCGATCTCGACTTCCTTGTCCATCATCACGATCATCTTGACGCCGGTGGCGATCAGGATCAGGGCGAAGAAGTACATGACCCAGGCGAACTGCATGACCAGCGCCGCGCCCAGTCCGATCATGATCGCGCGCAGCACGAGCACGCCGATGATCCCCCAAAACAGCACCCGGTGCTGGTAGGCGCGCGGCACCGCGAAGTAGGTGAAGATCATCGAGATCACGAACACGTTGTCGAGCGCCAGCGTCTTCTCGACCAGGTAGCCGGTGATGTACAGCTTGACCGCGGTCCAGGCGCGCTCCTCGGCGCTGGCGGCGGCGGCGATCTGCGGGTCGATCGAGTCGGCGCCCGAGTAGCTGACGTAGATCCAGTAAACGACCACCGACCACAGCAGGCCGAGGCCGATGTACAGGGCCGACATGTTCAGGCTTTCGCGCACGTCGATCTCGTGCGCGGTGCGGTGCAGGACGCCAAGGTCGAAGGCCAGGATCGCCAGCACGACGACGATGAAGGTCAGCCAGATCCACACCGGCATGCCGAGCCAGAGGGCGAAGAGAAAATCCATGAAGTCGTGTCTCTTGTTCGAGTTGCTGGTGGCAATTCGGCCGCGGCCGTCGTGCCGGCGCTGCAGTCCGCGCCGCGGCCGACTCGGCGGCGCGCGCCAGGTCTCCTGGCGCTGCTGCCGGTCCGAGCGGCGCGCTGCGATGCGAGTGCACTGCACCGCAGTCGCGGCCCCGGGCGACGCCCACCCCTGACGTCGCCCTAGCGAAAGCCCGTAATTATCTTCCCTCAGCGCGTCCGACCCAAGTCGATCTGGGTCAGCACGACCACGGGATTACCCGGGGGCTGGCCCACGCCGGCGATCGCCACAGGTCGCTTCGTCGCCGCAGGCGACAACAAACCAGGCCAACGCTGGATGCCTCGATTGGGCGAGACCCGTTCAACGCGCGCGGTCTCCTTGCGCGCGCTGGCTCAGGCGCCGGCCGGCGTGCCGAAGCGCACACCGCCCGGTGCATTCGCACCACCGGTGATCACGAAGCTCATCGCCTCGTCCACCGACCAGTCGGTCGGAGTGCAGTGGTCGAGCGGCACCAGCTCGATGTAGCCCGAGGTCGGGTTCGGAGACGTCGGCACGTACACCGCGGCGATCTTGCGACCGCTCGACTCGTCGTCGAGCAGGCGGGTGACGAAGCCGACTGCGCGCATCTCTGAGGTTGGGAAGGGGATCAGCACGACTCGCTGCACGCCACTCGGCCTTTCCTTGACGACGCTGAGAAACCGCTTGGTGCCGCCATAGATCGCGGCTACAAGCGGAATTCTTTGAACGAACGCCTCGAACGCATCGAGGATTCGGCGGCCGATCACGCGGCTCACGGCCCAGCCCAGCAGATACAACAGCGCCAGCGCCACCAGCGCGGCCAGCAGCGACTGGAACCAGGCATCGACGAGCGAGTCGGCGAGCGCCGGCGAAACGCGGCGCAACCCCGCGGCGAACGCGTTGATCCACGGACTGCCGAAGCGCGAAAGGATCGTCAGCAGAAAATTGAACACGATCCACGTGACCCACAGCGGTGCGGCAGTGATCACTCCGATCAGCACGTAGCGCGGCGCATGGCGCAGGTGCGCCTTGGTCGACTCCTTCATTGTTGCGACTCCTTCATCGTCGTTCTCGTGTCGTGGCCGGTGCGTCGTAGCGGCGATTATCATCGGCCATGGTCCGACGCAAGCTGCAGCGCTGGCTGCCAACCGAAGAAGAGTTGCTATCGCGCCGAGGGCTAGGCTGGCTCGGCCCGCTGCTCCGACGGCCTTGGCTATGGCACCTGAACCGGCGCCGCGTTGCGACTGGCGCTGCGATCGGTGTGTTCTTCGGGATTCTCGTTCCCGTGATGCAGATAGCGGCTGCCGCCGGAGTCGCGGTCCTGCTACGCGCCAACCTGCCGGTGGCCGCCGTGGCCACGCTCGTGTCCAATCCGTTGACCTACGTGCCGATCTGGGTCGCCGCGTATCGCACCGGCGCCGCGTTGTTGGGCGAGCCGGTCGACAAAGCGCAGGCACGCGCGCGCGCCGAAGCTCTCGCCGAGCAGCTCGATGCCGACAACCTCGATCCGCGCAGTTGGTCGCAGCGGATACTCGCGATCGGCAAGCCGCTGATGCTCGGGCTCACCGTCTTCGCGATTGCAGGCGCGATCGTCACCTGGATCACCGTGCACCTCGCTTGGACGTTGGCGGTGCAGCTCAGGCGCCGACGCGCTCTGAGGACGGGAGCGGCACCTTACCAGCGGTCCTGACCTCGGGCGTTGCTTGCGCGCGCGGCTCAAGGGCGAGCACCGCGTGCAAGCTACCAGAGCCACGCTCAGTCCGCACCCTACGAACACGCGTGCTCCGAGTGCCGAAGCGGCGACGCTCAGCGGCGACCTGATGCAGCCAACGCGAGCGGCGGCTTGCGCCGTGCCCGCCAAATCGAGCTACTCGGGGCTTCGCTCCGGCAGGCGACGCGCCCCCTTGATCCAGCCGCGCAGCAACGAAATCAGGGCGCTGCCGGTCACCATGCCGAGCAGGTAAACGACGGCAACGAGGAGCGATACCGGCAAGGTCACGCTCATTGTCGCGAGTGAGACCGTGACCGTGCCGATGTTCTGGAACATGAACAACAAGACGGTCCCGGTGAAAGCGACAATCAGCGCAATGTAGACGTAACGCATCGTCGGCACTCCTCCAAGTCGTAGCCACAATCCGGCCTGTGCCCCCTTTCGTGCTGGGCAAGGAGGCAATTCATCGGTCAGGCGATCTTGGCCGAGGACTTTAGCCCGGTGCGGCTCGATCTGCCACGCACCAAGATTTCGACCGGCGCCCCCTCGTGTTGCTCTTGCGCAGCGCGAACCCCGGGCGCGCTTACGCGCGGACCATGACTAGCGCGCGGCTTGCGTCGCTTCGCTCGCCGGCGCCTCGCTGCGCTGGAAGAAGACCTCGTCGGCGCGCACCATGTTTAGATTCATGCGCGCGCGCTCCTCGATCGCCTCCTGGCCGTGGCGCAGGCTGTCGACCTCGGCCGCCAACGCCGCGTTGCGCGCGGCGACTTCGGCGTTGCTGGCGCGCTGCGCCTCGAGCTGGCGCTGCAACTCGGCCACGCGCAGCCAGCCGCCCTTGCCGAACCACAGCGGCCACTGGATCAGCAGCAGCAGCGCGATCAGCAGGTACAGCGCGATGCGCATCACAGCCGCCGGCGGCGCCCGGTTGCGACCGGATCAACGCAGGTTGTAGAAGGCATCGCGGCCCGGATAGGCGGCGATCTCGCCGAGGTCTTCCTCGATGCGCAACAACTGGTTGTACTTGGCGATCCGGTCCGAGCGGCTGAGCGACCCGGTCTTGATCTGCAGCGCATTGGTGCCGACGGCGATGTCGGCGATGGTCGCGTCTTCGGTTTCGCCCGAGCGGTGGCTGACGACCGCGGTGTAGCCGGCGCGCTTGGCCATCTCGATCGCGGCGAAGGTCTCGGTCAGGGTGCCGATCTGGTTGATCTTGATCAGGATCGAGTTGGCGACACCCTTGGCGATGCCTTCGCGCAGGATGCGCGTGTTGGTGACGAACAGGTCGTCGCCGACCAGTTGCAGCTTGCCGCCGAGCGTCCGCGTCAGGTGCGTCCAGCCGTCCCAGTCGCCCTCGTGCATGCCGTCCTCGATCGACAGGATCGGGTAGCGGTCGGCCCAGGTCGCCAGCAGGTCGGTGAAGCCGCGCGCGTCGAGCACCAGGTTCTCGCCGGCGAGGTGGTACTTGCCGTCGCGGTAGAACTCGCTCGCCGCGCAATCCAGGCCGATGGCGATCTGGCGGCCGGCCTCGTAGCCGGCCTGGTCGATCGCCTGCAGGATCAGCTCGATCGCCGCCGCGTGGCTCTTCAGGTTCGGCGCGAAGCCGCCCTCGTCGCCGACCGCGGTGCTCATGCCGGCGGCGTGCAGGATCTTCTTCAACGCCTGGAACACCTCGGCGCCGTAGCGCAGCGCCTCGCCGAAGCTCGGTGCGCCCACCGGGATGATCATCAGCTCCTGCAGGTCGAGGTTGTTGTTGGCGTGCGCGCCGCCGTTGATCACGTTCATCATCGGCACCGGCAACTGCATCCGGCCGCTGCCGCCGAAGTAGCGGTACAGCGGCAGCCCCGCCTCCTCGGCCGCCGCCTTGGCCACCGCCAGGCTCACCGCCAGGATCGCGTTGGCGCCCAGGCGCATCTTGTTGTCGCTGCCGTCGAGGTCGATCAGCGTGTGGTCGAGGAAGGCCTGCTCGTTGGCCTCCAGCCCCATCACCGCTTCCGAGATCTCGGTGTTGATGTTCTCCACCGCCTTGAGCACGCCGCGGCCGCCGTAACGGCCGGCGTCGCCGTCGCGCAGTTCGATCGCCTCGCGGCTGCCGGTCGACGCACCCGAGGGCACGGCGGCGCGGCCCATGACGCCGCTTTCCAGCAGGACGTCGCACTCGACCGTGGGGTTGCCGCGCGAGTCGAGGATCTCGCGGCCGATGATGTCGACGATCGTGCTCATGGTTGTTGTTCGCCTTCGGTTGGGTGCATGGTCAGACCGGTGCGGCCACGCCTTCGACCAGGACCATGTTGAAGAAGTCGGTGGCGCCCAGGCGCAGCTCGCGCGCGGCGCGATACGACTGGCTGTCGTACCAGGCGCGCGCCTGCTCGTAGCTCGGGAACTTGAGCATCGCCAGGCGCGCCGGCTGCCAGCCGCCTTCGAGCGTCTCGCAGCGGCCGCCGCGCACGACGTACTCGCCGCCGAAGGCCTTCACCGCCGCCGGCGCCGTCGCCATGTACTGCCGGTAGCGCTCGGGATCGGTGATTTTCACGTCGACGATCACGTAGGCGGCAGGCATCGGTGTCTCCGGGGCGAAGATCGCTCAGTTGAAGTCGTTCTCGATGAAGCCGCTCTTCTTGGTCGCGCGGTCCAGTTCGACCAGCGTTTCCAGCAGCGCGCGCATCCGCGCCAGCGGCACCGCGTTCGGGCCGTCGCTCAGGGCGTGGCTCGGGTCCGGATGCGTCTCCATGAACAGACCGGCGACGCCGACCGCCACCGCCGCGCGCGCCAGCACCGGCACGAACTCGCGCTGGCCGCCGCTCGTCGCACCCTGACCGCCCGGCAACTGCACCGAGTGCGTGGCGTCGAACACCACCGGGCAGCCGGTGGCGCGCATGATCGCCAGCGAGCGCATGTCGCTCACCAGGTTGTTGTAGCCGAAGCTGGCACCGCGCTCGCAGGCGAGGAAGCGGTCCGCCGACAACCCGGCCTCGCGCGCCGCCTCGCGCGCCTTGTCGATCACGTTGGTCATGTCCTGCGGCGCCAGGAACTGGCCCTTCTTGATGTTGACCGGCTTGCCGCTGACCGCGCAGGCGCGGATGAAATCTGTCTGCCGGCACAGGAAGGCCGGGGTCTGCAGCACGTCGACCACGCTTGCCGCCGCCGGGATCTCGTCCTCGTTGTGCACGTCGGTGAGCACCGGCACGCCGACCTGGCGCCGCACTTCGGCCAGGATGCGCAGCCCCTCGTCCATACCCAAGCCGCGAAAGCTCCTGCCCGAGCTGCGGTTGGCCTTGTCGTAGCTCGACTTATAGATGAAGGGCACGTCGAGCGCGGCCGTGATCTCCTTGAGCCTGCCGGCGGTGTCGATCGCCAGCGACTCGCTCTCGACCACGCAGGTGCCGGCGATCAGGAACAGCGGCCGCTCCAGGCCCACCTCGAAATCGGCGAGCCGCATCAAGCCACCTTCTGCATCGGTTGCGCGTCGGCCGCGACCGCCCGGCGGCGCGCCAGCGCCGCTTCGATGAAGGCCTTGAACAGCGGATGGCCGGCGCGCGGGGTCGAGGTGAACTCCGGGTGGAACTGGACTGCGATGAAGAACGGGTGCGCCGGCAGCTCCATGATCTCGGGCAGGTTCTCGCTCGGCGTGCGCGCCGAGACCCGGTAGCCGTGCGCCTCGAGCTGCGGCAGGTAGACGTTGTTGACCTCGTAGCGGTGGCGATGGCGCTCGCTCACGCTGGCGCCGTAGATCTTCGCCGCCAGCGTGCCGGATTCGACCGGGCACGTTTGCGCCCCCAGGCGCATCGTGCCGCCGAGGTCGAAATCGCGGTCGCGCCGCTCGATGCGGCCGGTGCGGTCGAGCCACTCGGTGATCAGCGCCACCACCGGATGCGGCGTGTCGGAGTCGAACTCGGTCGAGTTGGCGCCTTCGAGACCGCACACGTGGCGCGCGAACTCGATCGTCGCCAGTTGCATGCCGAGACAGATGCCGAGATAGGGAACGCCGTTTTCGCGCGCGTGGCGGATCGCGCGGATCTTGCCCTCGGTGCCGCGCTTGCCGAAGCCGCCCGGCACCAGGATCGCGTCGAGTGCGCGCAGCATCGCCGCGGCTTCCGCCGGGGTCGCCGACTCCAGCGCCTCGGAGTCGACGTACTCGATCGCCACCCGCGTGCGCGTGTGGATGCCGGCGTGCATCAGCGCCTCGTTCAGGCTCTTGTACGAATCCGACAGGTCGACGTACTTGCCGATCATGCCGATGCGCACCTCGTGCTGCGGGTGCTCGAGGCGCTCGACCAGCCGCTCCCAGACCGCGAGGTCGGCCGGACGCGACGGCATGCCGAGGGTGAAGCAGACGATCTCGTCCAGCCCCTGCTTGTGCAGCATCGACGGCACCTTGTAGATCGAGTCCACGTCCCAGACGCTGATCACCGCGTTCAGCGGCACGTTCGAGAACAGCGAGATCTTGGCCCGCTCCTCGTCCGGGATCGGCCGGTCGGCACGGCACAGCAGCACGTCGGGCGAGATGCCGATCTCGCGCAGTTTCTGCACGCTGTGCTGGGTCGGCTTGGTCTTCAGTTCGCCGGCGCTGGCGATGAACGGCACCAGCGTCAGATGCACGAAGCAGCACGAGCCGCGTCCCAATCGCAGGCTCATTTGCCGCGCCGCCTCGACGAAGGGCAGCGACTCGATGTCGCCCACGGTGCCGCCGATCTCGACGATCGCGATGTCGGTCTTGCCGTCCCAGGCGGCGCGCGCGCCGCGCTCGATGAACTCCTGGATCTCGTTGGTGACGTGCGGGATCACCTGCACAGTCTTGCCGAGGTAGTCGCCGCGCCGCTCCTTCTTGATCACCGACTCGTAGATCTGGCCGGTGGTGAAGTTGTTCACCTTGCGCATCCTGGCGCTGATGAACCGCTCGTAGTGGCCGAGGTCGAGGTCGGTCTCGGCGCCGTCTTCGGTGACGAACACCTCGCCGTGCTGGAACGGCGACATCGTTCCCGGATCGACGTTGATGTAGGGATCGAGCTTGAGCAGGGTGACTTTGAGACCGCGCGACTCGAGGATCGCTGCCAGGGAGGCGGCGGCGATGCCCTTGCCGAGCGAGGACACCACCCCACCGGTGACGAAGACGTACTTGGTCATGGAGTCTTCCGCCCCGCGCGCGCGTTGGCGTTACCGGTAAAGCGGCAGTATACCGACGCGATCCGCGGCGGCCGCGCTTGCTTCGCCGCCGCCGGCGGGCGCTCGGGCTCCGGCCGGACTGCTGCCTGCGTCTGGCTTAGCATCGGCGCGCGTCTTGCGCACTCGAGATGACTGTCCCGCCCCGCCTGCCGATCATCGACGCCCTGCGCGGCTTCGCCGTGGCGCAGATGATCGTCTATCACTTCATCTACGACCTCGACTTCTTCGGCTGGCTGACGCTGGCGATGAACCGCGACCAACCCTGGGTCGGCTGGCGCACGGCGATCGTCACCCAGTTCCTGCTGCTGGTCGGCGTGAGCCTGGTGCTGCGCGCGCAGCGCGGCGCCGCGCGCGAGTTCTGGACCCGCTGGGCGCAGGTGGCCGGCGCCGCACTGCTGGTGTCGGCCGCGACCTGGGTCGTGTTCGGCCCGCGTCTCGTCTGGATGGGAATCCTGCACTTCATCGCCGCGGCGCTGATCATCGGCCGCCTGGCGCTGCCGCTCGGCGCCTGGAACATTGCGCTCGGCATCGCCGCCTTCGCCTTCGGCCGGCTGTACACGCACGAGGCGTTCAACCCGATACCGATGAACATGATCGGCCTGGCGGCGGTCAAGCCGCGCACCGAGGACTACGTGCCGCTGCTGCCGTGGCTCGGCGTCGTCCTGGTGGGCATCGGTTTGGCGACGCTGTGGCGGCAGCGCGGCTTCGCACTGACGCCGTGGCTGGCGCGAGTCAACGCGCGCGCGCCGGGGCCGCTCGTGTTCCTCGGCACCTGGGCGCTCACCGTGTACCTGCTGCATCAGCCGCTGTTGATGGGCGTGCTGTGGCTGGTGCATCGGGCGACGACCTGATCGCGATGCGTGCATCGCGCGCCGGCAGCGGCCACTCGGGCTGCAGGGTCGCGTGGTCGATCTCGAAGCGCGCCAGCAGCATCCGGCGCGACTCGGCCAGGATCGCCGGCCACGACTCGACGCTGTCGATCTGCAGGTGCGCCGTCAACGCGGTGCGCCCGGGCACCATCGACCAGACATGCAGATCGTGCACCGAACGCACGCCGCGCACCTGCGCCAGCGCCTGCCCGACCTGCTCGTAGTCGACGCCGTCGGGCACGCCGTCGAGCAGCACGCGCGTGGTCAGGCGCAACACGGCGAAGGTCGAGCGCAGGATCAGCAACGCGACGAAGATCGACAGCAGCGGATCGGCCGTCACCGGTCCGCCGAAGTGGATGATCAGTCCGGCGCTGATCGCCGCCACCGAGCCGAGCAGATCGCCGATCACGTGGATCAGCGCCGCGCGCGTGTTGACGTTGTCGCGGTGGCGCGACAGCGACCAGGCCACGAGGGCGTTGATCGCCAGTCCGACCGCGGCGATCAGAACCACGCCCAGACCCTGCACCGGCACGGGCTGGCGCAGGCGGTCGATCGCCTCGTAGAAGATCCAGCCGACCAGCGCTAGCATCGCCAGCGAGTTGACGAAGGCGGCGATCACCTCGGCCCGCGCCAGCCCGAATGAGTGCCGGTCCGAGACCGGTCGTCGGGCGACGATGCTCGCCGCCAGGGCGAACAGCAGCGCCGCGCCGTCGGTCGCCATGTGGACGGAGTCGGCGAGCAGCGCCAGCGATCCGGTCCAGACGCCGCCGGCCGCCTGCACCAGCGCATAGCCCAGGGTGAGCGCCGACGCCAGCGCCAGCGCGCGCGCGCCGCGGCCGAGCGACCGATGCGGGTAACTCGAGTCGCCGGATTCGTGACGGGAGTAGCGATCGCCGCTCATCGCCACGCAGCGCGCCGCTGCCTCGAGCGATCGATCGGCGCGCTCGCCTTCAGGCGGCGACCAGATGCGACAGGTGCACGTGGCAGCCGGTCTTCAGGCGCACTTCCTCGTGCGTGACGCCGGGCGCCAGTTCCTGCGCCTTCAGGCCGTCGGCGGTGACGTCGAACACGCCCAGATCGGTGACGATCCGGTTGACCACACCGACACCGGTCAGCGGCAGCGTGCAGCGCTGCAGGATCTTGTGCTCGCCGCTTTTCGCGCAGTGCTCCATCAGCACCACGACGCGAGCCACCCCGGCCACCAGATCCATCGCGCCGCCCATGCCCTTGACCAGCTTGCCCGGGATCATCCAGTTGGCGAGATCGCCGCGCTCGCTCACCTGCATCGCGCCCAAGATCGCCAGATCGATGTGGCCGCCGCGGATCATCGCGAACGAGTCGGCGCTCGAGAAGAAGCTCGATCCCGGCAGCGCCGTGACCAGTTGCTTGCCGGCGTTGATCAGGTCGGCATCGATCTCGCTTTCGAGCGGGAAAGGACCGATGCCCATCAGGCCGTTTTCCGACTGCAGCATCACGTCCATGCCGGCCGGGATGTAGTTTGCGACCAGCGTCGGCAGGCCGATGCCGAGGTTCACGTAGAAGCCGTCGCGCAGTTCACCGGCGGCGCGCGCCGCCATCTCTTCACGGGTCCATGCCATTGTGGTTCTCCATCGAGGAGGTCGAGCGTCTTGCGTCGAGCGCCTAGCGTCTAGCGTCTAGCGTCTAGCGTCTTGCGTCTAGCGTCTTGCGTCTAGCGTCTTGCGTCTAGCGTCTTGCGTCTAGCGTCGAGCGTTTTGCGTCGAGCGTCGAGCGTCCAGCGTGACTGCGGTCCACGCTGGACGCTCGACCCTGGACGCTAGACCTTTCTCACCGTGCGTTGCTCGATCCGCTTCTCCGGATGCGGATTGACGACGATCCGCTGCACGAAGATGCCGGGCGTGTGCACGTGATCGGGATCGAGCTGGCCGTTTTCGACCAGTTCCTCGACCTCGACCACCGTGACCTTGCCGCACATCGCCACCACCGGATTGAAGTTGCGTGCGGTCTTGCGGTAGACGAGGTTGCCCTGGCGGTCCGCCTTCCAGGCCTTGACCAGCGACAGGTCGGCGCGGATGCCGCGCTCCATCACGTACCGGGCGCCGTCGAACTCGCGCAGTTCCTTGCCTTCGGCCACCACCGTGCCGACGCCGGTCTTGGTGAAGAAGGCCGGGATGCCGGCACCGCCGGCGCGCATGCGCTCGGCGAGCGTGCCCTGCGGCGTGAACTCGAGTTCGAGTTCGCCCGCCAGGTACTGGCGCTCGAACTCCTTGTTCTCGCCGACGTAGGAGGAAATCATCTTGCGCACCTGGCGCGTCGCCAGCAACTGGCCGAGGCCGAAGCCGTCGACGCCGGCGTTGTTCGACACGCAGGTCAGGTTCTTCACCCCGCTGTCGCGCAGCGCCGCGATCAGCGCCTCGGGAATGCCGCACAGTCCGAAGCCGCCGACGGCGACCGTCTGGCCGTCGCGCGCGACGTCGGCGAGCGCCGCCGCCGCCGATGGATACAGCTTGTTCATGGGGTTCTCTCCGCCCGGTGGTCCGGGACGGATTCTAGGAGATCGCCGCGCGCACCGCCTCGGGCCAGGGAGTCGACTTGCCCGCCGCGTAGTCGTACCAGACGATCACCGTGCGGCCGGTGGCGTAGACCACGCCCGGTTCGTCGTCGCGCTCGATCGACAACGACATCTCGACGCTCGAGCGGCCGACGCGGGTGACGATCTGGCGCACGAGCGCCGTGCCCGGGTAGGTCATCGCCTTGACGAAGTCGCAGGCGGCGTGGGCAAGGATCGGCGCCTCGCCGACCGGCAGCGTGGGAAAGCCGAACTGCGCGAACCACTGGATGCGCGCTTCCTCCATCAGGCGGAAGTACATGACGTTGTTCAAGTGCGCCATGGCGTCCATGTCGCCCCAGCGCAGCGGGATGCTGCACACGAACTCCTTCATGGTCTATCAGGTCTCCCCGGACGCCATGGCGCGTGGCGCCTCATGCCGGCAACAGCCTCGAGGCCGCATGCCCTCGAGCGCCCTGCCCTTGCTCTTTCCCGAATCCCGAATCCCGAATCCCGAATCCTCATTCCCGAATCCCCCTCACGTCACGCTCAACCCGTCGTCGGCGGCGACGATCGCGCCGTTGACGAACTGCGACTCGTCGGCGACCAGCATCAGCAGCACCGGATCGAGGTCGCCCGGTTCGCCGACGCGCTTGCGCGGCAGCGCCTGCAGCAGCTTGCGACCGGCGTCGGTCTGCCAGTGCTCGGCGTTGATCTCGGTGCGGATGTAGCCGGGGCAAATGGCGCTGACGTTGATGCCGTAGCGACCCCACTCGAGCGCCTGCGCGCGCGTCATCTGCACCACCGCGGCCTTGGTCATGCAGTACACGCCGATCTGCGACAGCGGCTTGAACGCGGCCACCGAGGCGATGTTGACGATCCGGCCGCGAAAGTCCTGCTGCTCCTTGGCGCGGCCGATCATGCGCCGGGCCACCGCCTGGGCGACGAAGAACGCGCCTTTGACGTTGGTGGCGAACAGGTAGTCGAAGTCGACCGGGCTCACCTCGGTCAGGCGCGCGACCGCCGAGACGCCGGCGTTGTTGACCAGGATGTCGATCGGGCCGTTTTCCTGCTCGATCTTGGCCACCGCAGCCTCGATCGACGCCGGATCGGTGACGTCGAGCGGCACCACGTCGGCGGCACCGCCGCGCGATTCGATCTGCGCCCGCAGTTCCTTCAGGCGCTCGACGCGCCGCGCCGCCAACACCGTGAGCGCGCCGTTGGCCGCGAGCACGCGCGCGAACTGGGCGCCCAGTCCGCTCGAAGCGCCGGTCACGAGCGCGATTTTCTCCTTGAGATTGGTCCGCATCGAGTGTTTCCTCCAGAGGCGAAACGATCATCGCACATAGAATTGACAGCGCTTCGGCAGGGCGCAATGCGCGACCCGGGTGCAGCGGGCGACCAGTCCGCCGCCTGCCGCCGCGACCCTCGCGGCACGGAGATCATCAATGACCGAGTCCCAGGCCATCGAGCGCGAAGCGATGCACTACGACGTCGTCGTCGTCGGCGGCGGCCCCGCCGGCCTGGCTGCGGCGATCCGCATCAAGCAGCGCGCCGCCGAGCAAGACCGCGAGGTCAGCGTCTGCGTGCTCGAAAAGGGCTCGGAAGTCGGCGCCCACATCCTGTCGGGCGCGGTGATGGATCCGATCGCGCTCGGCGAACTGATCCCCGACTGGAAGCCGCGCGGCGCGCCGTTGAACACGCCGGTCAGCGAGGACCGCTTTTACATCTTCACCGAGCGCAAGGCCTATTACAACCCGCACTGGCTGCTGCCCAACTGTTTCCTCAACGACGGCTACTACATCGTCAGCCTGGGCAACGTCGTGCGCTGGCTCGGCCAGCAGGCCGAAGCGCTCGGCGTCGAGATCTTCCCGGGCTTTGCCGCCGCCGAAGTACTGTACGACGAGGCCGGCGCAGTGCGCGGTGTCGCCACCGGCCACATGGGGATCGGCCGCGACGGCCAGCCGACCGCCAACTTCCAGCTCGGCGTCGAGCTGCTCGGCAAGTACACGCTGTTCGCCGAAGGCGCGCGCGGCCACCTGGGCAAGCAGGTCATCGCCAAGTTCAACCTCGACCAGGGGCGCGACCCGCAGACCTGGGGCATCGGCCTCAAGGAAGTGTGGGAGATCGACCCGACCAAGCACGTGCCCGGGCTGGTATTGCACAGCGCCGGCTGGCCGCTCGACCACGCCACCTACGGCGGCGGCTTCATGTATCACTTCGAGAACTACCAGGTGTCGATCGGGCTGGTCGTGGGGCTCGGCTACAGCAACCCGTACCTCGAGCCGTTCCAGGAGTTCCAGCGCTACAAGACCCATCCGACGATCCGCGCCTACCTTGAAGGCGCCAAGCGCGTCGCCTACGGCGCGCGCGCGATCAACGCCAGCGGCCTGCAGAGCCTGCCCAAGCTCGTTTTCCCCGGCGGGGCGCTGATCGGTTGCGACGCCGGCTTCCTGAACGCGCCGCGCATCAAGGGCTCGCACGCGGCGATCAAGAGCGGCATGCTCGCCGCCGACGCCGCCTTCGACGCCGTGGCCGCCGGCCGCAGCGGCGACGAACTGGCCGCCTACCCGGCGGCGTTCGAATCGAGCTGGCTGCACGACGAACTGCACCGCGCGCGCAACTTCAAGCCTTATCTCGACAAAGGACTGAAGACCGGCGCGATTCTGTTCGGCATCGACCAGCTCGTGTTCCGCGGCAAGGCGCCGTGGACGCTGCACCGCAGGCAGGCCGACCACGAGAAGCTCAAGCCCGCGGCCGAGTGCACGCCGCTCGAGTATCCGAAGCCCGACGGCAGGCTCACCTTCGACAAGCTCTCGTCGGTGTACCTGTCGAACACCAACCACGAGGAAAATCAGCCCGCGCACCTGACGTTGAAGGATGCCGCGGTGCCGGTGGCCACCAACCTCGCCAGGTACGCCGGCCCCGAGTCACGCTACTGCCCGGCCGGCGTCTACGAGTTCGAGCGGGTCGACGGCGAGGACCGGCTACGGATCAATTTCCAGAACTGCGTGCACTGCAAGACCTGCGACATCAAGGATCCGACGCAGAACATCGTCTGGGTGGTGCCCGAGGGCGGCGGCGGGCCGAACTACGTCAACATGTAGAGCTGCGCGACCTCGAGGCCGCGCGCCGCCCGCAGCGGCAACCGAGCTTTCGCGATCGATCTCGAGGCACCGTTGCGGCTGCCTGCGTGCAAGCGCCTGCCGGCGGGTGAACGAAGCGCGAGCGCGCACGCTTCGCCGTGCCGATGCGGCTACAATTTCTCGGCCCGGTCCTGACTCTGCGCCGGGTCGGCCGGTGCTTCTCCCATCGGCCGTTCTCATCCGCGGACCCGCACCGGCGTACGCAGCGTGGGTCCGAAAACGCCGGCGAACGCCGGCGTGCGTCCCCGGCAACCGACCGGAATCCGATGTTTCGAACGTTACGCCTTTCCCTTCGCTTTCTGCTGCCGCTGTTCGCCGCGTTGTTCGCGCTCGCCTACGTGTCGATACCGCTGATCGACTCGCTGACGTTGCGCTGGTTCGTGCGCGACCTCGACATCCGCTCGGCTCTGATTGCGCGCACGCTCGACGAACGTATCGTCGAGCTGACCGCGACGAAGTCGTACGCGCGCATCGACGCCTTGCTGGAGCGCGCCGCCGCCGACGAGCGACTGTTCGCGCTCGGCCTGTGCGACGCTGACCACCGGCTCGTGCGCAGAACGCGCAGCTTTCCGGCGGCGGTCGACTGCGGCGTGCGCGAGCGCGCGAACCCGGGCACCGGCTTCGTGCTCGAACTGCCGCGCGGGCCACTGCACGTCTCGGTCGCCGACCTGCAGCGCGAGGGCGAACGCGTCGCTTCACTGGTGATGCTGCACGACATGAGCTTCGCGCAGCGGCGCAGCGAGGACACGCGCAAGTACTTCCTTTGGCTGTTCACCGCGCTTGGGCTCGCAGTGGCGCTGATCACGGTCGCAGTGGCGCACCTGAGCTGGCGCGGCTGGGTTGCCGGCGTGCGCGCGATGTTGCGCGGCGAAGGCGTGATCCGCCCTTTTTCACCGCCGCGCCCCGAACTGCAGCCGCTGGTCGGCGACCTGCGTGCGCTGCTGCGCGAGATGCACAACGAGCGGCGCGAGCAGGACGCGACGACCCTGCAATGGACGCCCGAGGCGCTGCGCCGGCTGCTGAAGGACCAGTTCTCCGGCGACGAGGTGATCCTCGTGTCCAACCGCGAGCCCTACATCCACGTGCGTTCGGCGCAGGGCGTACAGGTGCAGCGGCCGGCGAGCGGGCTGGTGACCGCGGTCGAGCCGGTGATGCGCGCCTGCTCGGGCACGTGGATCGCGCACGGCGGCGGTTCGGCCGATCGCGAAACAGCCGACTCGGCCGGCCGCGTGCGCGTGCCGCCGTCGGAGCCTTCGTACACGCTGCGCCGGATCTGGCTCACGAAGGCCGAGGAGAAGGGTTACTACTACGGCTTCGCCAACGAGGGCCTGTGGCCGCTGTGCCACATCGCACACGTGCGACCGGTGTTCCGTAACGAAGACTGGGACCAGTACCGCGCGGTCAACCAGCGCTTCGCTGACGCCGTGGTCGCCGAGGCGCACACCGACGATCCGGTGGTTCTGGTCCAGGACTACCACTTCGCGCTGCTGCCGCGCCTGGTGCGCGAGCGGCTGCCGCGGGCAACGATCATCACCTTCTGGCACATCCCCTGGCCGAACCCGGAGTCGTTCGGCATCTGCCCGTGGCGCGGCGAGATCCTCGACGGCCTGCTCGGCAGCACGATCCTGGGCTTCCACACGCGCTACCACTGCAACAACTTCCTGCAGACGGTCGATCGCTTTCTCGAGACGCGTATCGAGTACGAGAGGTCGACCGTGTCCTTCGGCGGACACTTGACGCAGGTCGAAAGCTATCCGATCTCGATCGCCTGGCCGGAGGCGGAGGACGACGAACCGGCGGCCGCCGCGCGCGCGCGCATCAGGCGCGAATTCGGCATCGACGACGAGCAACTCGTCGGCCTCGGCGTCGATCGGCTCGACTACACCAAGGGCATCATCGAGCGGTTGCGCGCGGTCGAGCGGCTGTTCGAACTGCATCCCAAGTGGCTCGGCCGCTTCACCTTCGTGCAGATCGCCGCGCCGTCACGCTCCTCGCTCGACGAATACCAGCGCTTCGAGGCGCAGGTGCGCGCCACAGCGGCGCAGATCAACGCCCGCTTCGGCGACCGCACCTGGCAGCCGATCAAGCTGCTGGTCGAACATCACGATGCGGCATCGGTGCGCGCGCACTACCGCGCCTGCGACGTCTGCCTGGTCACGAGCCTGCACGACGGCATGAACCTGGTCGCCAAGGAGTTCATCGCCGCGCGCGACGACGAACGCGGCACGCTGATTTTGAGCCAGTTCGCCGGTGCCTCGGGCGAACTGCACGAGGCGCTGATCGTCAATCCCTATCACATCGAGCAGGTCGCCGAGGCGCTGCATCGGGCGCTGGCGATGCCGGCGGCCGAGCAGCGCGAGCGCATGGCGAGCCTGCGCCAGCTCGTGCGCGAGTTCAACGTCTATCGCTGGGCCGGTCGCATGCTGCTCGACGCGGCGCGACTGCGCCGGCGCGAGCGGATCGCCGCGCGCATCGGCGAACACAGCGAGACCGGATGAAGCACCTGCTGGGGCCCGAGGGGCAGGAGACGCTGCGCGCGCTCGCCGGCGTGCACGCGCTGTTCGCCTTCGACTTCGACGGCACGCTGGCGCCGATCGTCGCGCGGCCGGCCGACGCGCGTGCGGCGATCGGCGTGCGCCAGCGGCTGGCGCAGCTGGCGCAGTGCGCGCCGCTGGCGGTCATCTCGGGCCGCGCCCTCGACGACTTGCGTGGCCGCATCCCGCTCGAGGTCCGGCACTGCATCGGCAACCACGGCAACGAGGGCCTGCCAGAAGCAGCCGATCCGGCAACGATGCAGGCGGTATGCCGCCGCTGGATCGCGCAGCTCGAGGCGGCGCTCGCCGGCGCGGCCTCGTCGGGGATCGTCGTCGAGGACAAAGGCCTGACCCTGTCGGTGCACTACCGGCTCGCGCGCGACCGCGAGCAGGCGGCGTGCGAGCTGGCGCGGGTCGTGCAGGCGCTCGAGCCCGCGCCGCGCGTGATCGGCGGCAAGCTCGTGCTGAACCTTTTGCCGCCGGGGGCGCGCACGAAGTTCGAGGCGCTGGTCGCGCTCGCGGAGCACGAGCGCGCGCGGCGCGTGCTGTTCGTCGGCGACGACGAGACCGACGAACTGGTCTTCGAGCAGGCACCGGCGCACTGGATCACGGCGCGGGTCGAGCTGAACCGATCGAGTCGCGCCCGCTACTTCATTCACCAACAATCGGAGATCGTGATCCTGCTCGACCAGTTGCTGCAGCTTCGGCGCGCGCCCGTCGCGCGCGATGACGACCAAGGAGAACGGCGATGATCGACTGGGCGAGTCTAGATTGGCTGCTGCCGTGGTGGCCGCAGTTCAGGGGCGGACTGCGAGTGTTGGCGATCCTCGCCGGCGCGTGGGTCGTGCACGCGCTGATCGCGCGCCTGCTCGGCCGCCTGCTCGGTGTGGCCGCCGCACGCGCCGCCAACGGCGAGAGCTCGAAGCGGATCGAAACCGTCGGCCGCGCGCTGCGCTATACCGCGTCGATCGTGATCGGGCTGATCAGCGCGATGCTGGTGCTCAACGAGCTGGGCGTGTCGATCGCGCCGATCCTGGGCGCCGCCGGCGTCGTCGGACTCGCGGTCGGCTTCGGCGCGCAAAGCCTGATCAAGGACTACTTCGCGGGCTTTTTCCTGCTGGTCGAGAACCAGATTCGCGTCGGCGACGTGGTCGAGATCGCCGGCAAGAGCGGCCTGGTCGAGGAAGTGTCCCTGCGCCGCGTGAAGCTGCGCGGCTACGACGGCTCCGTGCACTACGTCGCCAACGGTCTGATCACGACGGTGACCAACATGTCGACCGAGTTCGCGTTCGCGGTCATCGACATCGGCATTTCCTACCGCTCCAACATCGGCACGGCGTTCGAGGCGCTGCGCCGCGTCGCCGCCGAGCTGCGCGCCGACCCCGAATTCGCGCCGCGCATCCTCGAGGATCTGCAGATCGCCGGGGTCGACAGCCTGGCCGACTCGGCGGTCGTGATCCGCTGCCGCATCAAGGTGCTGCCGCTCGAGCAGTGGAACGTGCGGCGCGAGTTCCTGCGGCGAACGAAAGAAGCGTTCGACGCCGCCGGCATCGAGATTCCGTTTCCGCACCGGACGATCTACTTCGGCCAGCCGACCGCAGCCGCAGCGAGCGACTCGCGTTAACGTGAAAGTCGCGCAGCGACTCTCGAACCTCCCCTCTCCCGCATCAGTGGGAGAGGGGCCGGGGGTGAGGGAAACGGACATGGCGGCTTTCATGCTTCGGGGTGGAAGGCAGACGCCATGTCCGTTAGCGCGGCGGCGGGTCGTCGTCGCTGCGCCCGTGCGTCGGCCACCAGCGCTGCAGCAGCTCGGCCGCCCATCTGCGGCCGCCGAGGCCGAAGGCGATCGCCAAGGCCAGCACGATCCCGGCGAACAGGATCAGGAAGGTGTAGCGAACGATCTCGCCGGCGATGCCGAGCTGCTCGAGCGCGATCAGAATCACGAGCACCAGGATCGCGTACTGCGCGATGCGGCCGAGCAGATCGGCGTCCTGCATCTCGGCGCTGCGGCAATAGCTCTGCACCGCACCGGAAACGAAGCGCGCGAAATAGGCGCCGAACACGATCACCAGCAGGGCAACAAGCAACTGCGGCACGAACAGGAGCACCCGCACCAGCAGATCGCTGACGAAGGCGAGCCCGAGCACGTTGGCGGCGATCACCAGCGCGCTGAGGATCACCAGCCAGTAGGCGAGCGCGCCGAGGAAGGCGGTCGTGTCGCGCTCGATGCCGCCCTGCTGCAGGAAGCCGTCGATGCCGGCGCGCTCGGTGAGCACGTTGAAGTTGATTGCACGCAGCCCGCGCACCGCGGCGAAGCGCAGCGCTTTGGCGATCAGCCAGCCGACGATCAGCACCACGATTGACGCCGCCACACCCGGCAGATGGGCGCCAACCTGAGCCAGCAAGGCCCGGATGGGCTCGAGTATCAAGTCGACGTAATAGTCCATTGCCGCCTCCCGGGCGCAATCCGTGCAGCGCAATCGGCGATCGGTGCTCGCGCCGTCATGCCGCCGACCTCAGGCGAGCCCGAGCAGCCGCTTGATCGCGGCGAGCGGAATGCCGGCCCAGCCCGGCCGGCTGTCCAGCTCGTAGCGCAGCTCGTAGCAGGCCTTTTCCAGCTCGAACAGCCGCAGCAGCCCCGCCGCCGCCGGCGGATACAGCGTCCCCGCCGTCTCGCGATAGGCAGCGGCGAACGCGCGCCGCGCATCCTCTTCCCAGGCGCGCGCGAGCTTGCCCTGCGCGTCGCCATCGGCGGCGTCCGCGGCCGCGCGCTCGGCCGCGGCCGCGGCGGCGTAGCCGAACGAGCGCAGCATGCCCGCGACGTCGCGCAGCGGCGAGTGCTTGGCGCGACGCTCTTCGAGCGAGCGCGCCGGTTCGCCTTCGAAGTCGATGATCACCCAGTCATTGTCGTGCAGCAGGACCTGGCCGAGATGAAGATCGCCGTGCTGGCGGACTTTCGTGCCCGCGTCGCCTTCCGGCGCGGCGATCGCCGCCGCCAGCGCATCGCCCGCCGCGAGCACGAGATCGGCATCGGCGCGCGCCGCCTCGGGCAGTGAGTCGCGCCGCCGCTGTAGCAGCTCGAGTGTCGCGCGCGCCTCGTGGCGCGCATTGCGCACCCAGGCTGCCAGATCGTCGCGCGTCACCGGCTCGGGTGCGAAGGCCGGATCCGCACCCGCCGCGAGCGCCAGGTGCAACTGCGCCACGCGCGTTCCCAGCGTCTGCGCCAGCGCCGCGTAGTCGCCGAAGGTCTCGTCTGCCGAGCAACTCTCGATGCGGCGCGCGACGTAGTCGACCGTGAACGACCAGCCGTCGCCCTGGTTGTCGACGTAGGCCTGCAGCAGTGCCAGGCTGCTGGCCACGCCGTTGGCGTCGACGTAGGCAACGCTGCCGGCGAGCGGCACGCAGTTTCTGAAGCCGGCCGTATCGGTCAGATAGCGGCCAATCTCGGACTCCGGGTTCAGACCCGTGCGCACGCGGCGATAGATCTTCAGGAACAGTTGCCGGCCGAGCTGCATCACCGTGTTGCTGCTCGATCCCGGCGGTCGCGTCAGCGGCCTGCGCGACTCGGGCGCGCCGGCAAGCTGCGCGAACGCTCGCGTCGGTTCGAACACCAGCTTGCCGTGCGCGGTCGCAAGCTCGGCGCCGGCGCCGACCAACTCGACCAGCGCGGCGCAGAAGTCGGGATCCTGAGTGGCGTCGGCAAGCGCGCCGACCTGCGCCTGCTGGCGCACCCTGGCGATCGTCGCCGGCGCAAGCGTGCGCAGGCGCTCGTCCTCTTCCTCCCAGGCGAGCGCCAGCGGCAGGAAGTAGCGCGCCGCCTCGCCGGCCGCGCTCTCGACCTGGGCGAGCACGATCAGCCAACTGTGCTTGTCGCGCTTGAGCAGCGTGTGATCGGCGAGCGCGACGCGCCGGATCGCCTCGCCTTTGGCCGCGTACCAGCGCTCGCGCGCGACGAAGCGCGGCAGCACCTGCGTCTCGAACTGCTTGCGCAGCTTCTCGGCCATGCCGATGCGCCACGGCACGACGCGGTCGCGGAAGAAACTCGACCAGCCGTCGAACAGCACCAGCACCTGCAGGTCCTCGGGCGCAAGCCGTTCGCTGTGCCAGTCGGGCACCGGCACGTCGGTGGCCAGGCGAAACCAGAAGAAGCCGTGCGACGGCAAGGTCAGCAGGTACGGCAGTTCGCCCACCGGCGGAAACGCGGTGCGGCCGAGCAGCTCGACCGGCACGCGGCCGCGGTAGGGCGCGAGGTCGAGCTCGACCGGCTGCGCCGAGCGCCCGAGGTTGGCGACGCACAGGATCACCTCGTCGCCGCATTCGCGCACGAAGGCCAGCACCTTGCGGTTGCCCGGATGCAGGAAGCGCAGCTTGCCGCGGCCGAAGGCGCGGCAGCCGCGCCGCACGGCGATCAGCCGCCGCATCCAATTGAGCAACGACGACGAGTCGCGACTCTGCGCCTCGACGTTGACCGCCTCGAAGCCGTACACCGGATCCATGATCGGCGGCAGATACAGCCGCTGCGGGTCGGCGCGCGAGAAGCCGCCGTTGCGATCCGAGGTCCATTGCATCGGCGTGCGCACGCCGTCGCGGTCGCCGAGGAAGATGTTGTCGCCCATGCCGATCTCGTCGCCGTAGTAGACGATCGGCGAGCCCGGCATCGCCAGCAGCAGGCTGTTCATCAGCTTGATGCGATCGAGGTCGTTTTCCATCAGCGGCGCCAGCCGCCGGCGGATGCCGAGGTTGATGCGCGCGCGCTTGTCGGCCGCGTACATGTTGTACATGTAGTCGCGCTCGCGGCTGGTGACCATCTCGAGCGTCAGCTCGTCGTGGTTGCGCAGGAAAATCGCCCACTGGCAGGGATCCGGGATCTCCGGCGTCTGCGTCATGATCTCGACCATCGGGTGGCGGTCTTCCATCGCGATCGCCATGTACATGCGCGGCATCAGCGGGAAGTGATACGCCATCTGGCACTCGTCGCCGTCGCCGAAGTATTCGGCCACGTCCTCCGGCCACTGGTTGGCTTCGGCCAGCAGCAGACGCCCGGGGTAGTGCGCCTCGAGCGCGGCGCGGATCTGCCTGATGATCGCGTGCGTCTCCGGCAGGTTCTCGTTGCTCGTGCCCTCGCGCTCGACCAGGTAGGGAATGGCGTCGAGGCGGAAGCCGTCGACTCCCATGTCGAGCCAGAAGCGCATCGTGCGCAGCACCGCCTTGAGCACCTGCGGATTGTCGAAGTTCAGATCCGGCTGGTGGTGGAAGAAGCGGTGCCAGTAGTACTGCTGCGCGACTTCGTCCCAGGTCCAGTTCGACTTCTCGCTGTCGGTAAAGATGATGCGCGTGCCGGCGTACTTCTTCGGGTCGTCGCTCCAGACGTAGAAGTTGCGCTTGAGCGAGCCCTTGGGTGCGCGCCGCGCCGCCTGGAACCACGGGTGCTGGTCCGAGGTGTGGTTGACGATCAGCTCGGTGATCACGCGCAGCCCGCGCCGGTGCGCCTCGCGCACGAAGCGGCGGAAGTCCTCGCGCGTGCCGTACGCGGGATGGACGTTGTGGTAGTCGGCGACGTCGTAGCCGTCGTCGCGAAACGGCGACGGGTAGAACGGCAGCAGCCAGATCGTGTTGACGCCGAGGTCGTGCAGGTAGTCGAGCTTGCTCGTCAGGCCCGGAAAGTCGCCGATGCCGTCGTCATTCGAGTCGCAGAACGCCTTGACGTGGACCTCGTAGACGATCGCGTCCTTGTACCAGAGCGGATCGGCGCCGAGCTTCTCTACGGCGGCAGCGCTCGGAGCGACGGTAACCGAGACGTCCATTTACATGAAGTAGTCGAAGTCTTGCTCGCGGTGCACGCGCCGCTGCAGCCTGAACACGTGCGCCGGGCAGCGCTGCGGATCGAGGCTGACGAAGTTGCGCGCGCCGTGCCAAAGATAGCGCGCGCCGCTCACGAGGTCGTGCATCTGGTAGGGCTGGCCGTCGGCCAGACCGAAGGCGGCGAGATCGAGCGCGAGCCAGCCCGACTGCCGGTGATGCGGATCGAGACTGACCGCGCACACGATCACGTTCGACAGATCCGGCGTCGACTTCGCATAGGCGATCATCTGCTCGTTGTCGATCGGCAGGAAGCGCAGCGAGTCGTCGCGTTGCAGCGCCGGGTTGGCGCGCCGGATGCGATTGAGCACACCGATGAACGGCGCCAGCGAATCCGGCTGTTCGCGGTCCCAGTGCCGAAGCTGGTACTTCTCCGAGTCGAGGTATTCCTCCGAGCCCGGCTCGCGCGGCGCCTGTTCCATCAGCTCGTAGGCCGGGCCGTAGATGCCGTAACTGGCCGACAGCGTCGCGGCGAGCGCCACGCGCGCCATGAAGGTGGCGCGCGTGCCGAACTGCAGCGCCTCGGTCAGGATGTCGGGCGTGTTCGGCCAGACGTTCGGACGGAAGTAGTCGCGCCCCGGACCGCGCGCGAGTTCGGTGAAATACTCGGTCAGCTCGCGCTTGGTGTTGCGCCAGGCGAAGTAGGTGTAGCTCTGCGTGAAGCCGAGCTTGGCCAGCCGGTGCATGACCCTCGGCCGCGTGAACGCCTCGGACAGGAAGATCAAGTCCGGGTGCTTCGCCTGCAGCCGGTCGATCGCCCATTGCCAGAACGCGAACGCCTTGGTGTGCGGGTTGTCGACGCGGAAGATCTTCACGCCCTGCTCGCTCCAGAACTCGAACACCTGCGCGAGTTCCAGCCACAGCTCGCGCCAGCGCGCGCTCTCGAAGTCGAACGGGTAGATATCCTGGTACTTCTTCGGCGGGTTCTCCGCGTATTGCACGCTGCCGTCGGGGCGGCGCCGGAACCACTCGGGACGCTCGCGCACGTACGGATGGTCGGGCGCGCATTGAAAGGCGATGTCGAGCGCGATTTCCAGCCCGTGTTCTTGCGCACGCACGACGAGCCGGCGAAAGTCCTCGAGCGTGCCGAGCTGCGGATGCACGGCCCTGTGCCCGCCCTCGGCAGCACCGATCGCCCACGGGCTGCCGACATCGTCCGGTCCGGCCACGAGCGCATTGTTCTTGCCCTTGCGCGCAAGCTGGCCGATCGGATGGATCGGCGGCAGATACAGCACGTCGAAGCCCATGCCCGCCACGTAAGGCAGCAGCTTTTCGCAGTCGGCAAAGGTGCCATGGCGGCCGGGCTCGACCGAGGCCGAACGAGGAAACATCTCGTACCAGGCGGAAAAGCGCGCGCGCTCGCGATCGACCGCCAGCGGCAGTTCGCGCGCATACCAGTACGCGAATTGCAGGTCCGGATGGCGCGCGGCCATCGCCGACAGAGCCGGGTCGAGCGCGAGGCGCTTGAGCGTTTCGACCTCGTTCGCAGCCGCCGCCGTGCGCGAAAGCTCGTCGGCCCAGCGCTGCAGCCGGTCGCGCTCGGCCGCATCGTTCGTTCGGCCGGCGGCGCCGGCGACGAGCTGAGCGCCGAGGCGCAGCGCCATGCGTGTGTCTTCGAGGTCGGTGCGGCGTGCCAGATCGTGCTGCCACGATAGGAAGTGATCGACCCACGCGCACACCGTGTAGCGATAGCGGCCGATCGAATCGAGGTGGAAGCTGCCGCGCCAGCGATCGTTGCCGACGTGCGTCATCGGCTCCGCCTGCCATTGCGTTGCGCTTTCGCGCCGCCACAGCAGCGCGCAGGCGATCGCGTCGTGGCCGTCGGCGAAACAGTCGGCTTCGACGACGAAGGCGTCGCCGACCGTGCGCTTGACCGCGAAGCGGCCGTCGTCGATCTGCGGCGTCACGTTTTCGACCACCGCGCGGATGCGGCCGTCGCGCTGGTCGATCGGCCGGACCGCCTCGGCGACCGCGTCAGTCACCGGTCCGCTCCCGCTTGAACACCAGCACCGCCAGCGGCGGCAGCGTCAGCGTCAGCGAAAACGGCCGGCCGTGCGCGCCGATCGGCGCCGCCTCGACGCCGCCGAAGTTGCCCATGCCGCTGCCGCCGTAGTCGCGCGCGTCGCTGTTCAGCAGTTCGCGCCAGCGGCCGCCGGCCGGCACGCCGACCACGTAATTGGGCCGCGCCACCGGCGTGAAGTTGCACACGACGGCGACCGCCGATCCGTCGGCGGCGCGACGCAGGAAGGCGAGGACGCTGGTGTCGCGGTCCTCGCAGTCGATCCAATCGAAGCCGCGCGCATCGAAGTCGCGCTGATGCAGCGCCGGCTCGGAGCGATACAGCCGGTTCAGATCGCGCACCCAGCGCTGCACGCCCGCGTGCTCGGCATGCTCGAGCACGAACCATTCGAGCGCCGAATCGTGGTTCCACTCGGGCCGCTGGCCGAACTCGCCGCCCATGAACAGCAGCTTCTTGCCCGGATGCGTCCACAGGTAGCCGAGCAGCAGCCGCAGGTTGGCGAACTGCTGCCAGGCGTCGCCCGGCATGCGGCCGATCAGCGAGCCCTTGCCGTGCACGACCTCGTCGTGTGACAGCGGCAGGACGAAGTTTTCGTTGAACGCGTACAGCAGCGAAAAGGTGAGCTTGTCGTGGTGATAGCGGCGGTGGATCGGGTCCTGCTGCAGGTACTTGAGCGTGTCGTGCATCCAGCCCATGTTCCACTTCAGGCCGAAGCCGAGCCCGCCCAGGTACACCGGCCGCGACACCATCGGCCACGCGGTCGATTCCTCGGCGATCAGTTGCACGTCGGGATGGTCGCGGTAGGCGGACTGGTTGAGCAGACGCAGGAACTCGATCGCCTCCAGGTTCTCGCGGCCGCCGTGGCGGTTCGGGATCCATTCGCCTTCCTGGCGCGCGTAGTCGAGATAGAGCATCGACGCGACCGCATCGACGCGCAGCCCGTCGACGTGATACTCGTCGAGCCAGAACAGCGCGCTCGACAACAGGAACGCGCGCACCTCGTGGCGGCCGTAGTTGAAGATCGACGAGTTCCACTCCGGGTGGAAGCCCTGGCGCGGGTCCTGGTGCTCGTACAGGTACGTGCCGTCGAAGCGCGCCAGCCCGTGCGCGTCGGCCGGAAAGTGCGAAGGCACCCAGTCGAGGATCACGCCGATGCCGGCGCGATGCAGCACGTCGACGAACTGCTTGAACTCCTGCGGCGTGCCGTAGCGCGCGGTCGGCGCGAAGTAGCCGGTGCACTGGTAGCCCCACGAGCCGTAGAACGGATGCTCGGTCAGCGGCAGCAGCTCGACGTGCGTGAAGCCCGTCTCGCGCACATACGCGGCAAGCTGCTGCGCGGCATCGGCATAGCCGAGCGAGTTGCCGTCTGCGTCGCGCCGCCACGAACCGAGATGGACCTCGTAGATCGCCAGCGGCGCGTCGAGCGCGTTGCGGCGCCGGCGCTCGGCCATCCATTCGCCGTCGCCCCACTCGTAGTCGAGCGACCAGGCGCGCGACGCGGTGTCCGGCGGCGTCTCGGCAAAGAAGGCGAAGGGATCGGCCTTGTCGAGCGCCTCGCCTGCGCGCGTGACGATCCGGTACTTGTACGCCTGTCCCGCCTGCACGCTGTCCACCTGCGCTTCCCACACGCCGCAGCCGTCGCCTCGCGGCGCGAGCGGATTCGCGTCCGCGTTCCAGGCGTTGAACTCGCCGATCACCGACACGCGCTCGGCGTTCGGCGCCCAGACGCCGAAGTGCGCGCCTTGCGGCAGCAGATGGCAGCCGAGTCGGCGATACAGCCGCGCGTGCGTGCCTTCGCGCAGCAGGTAGACGTCGTGGTTCGTCAGCGCTCCGCCGGTCCAACGGCGGGCTGCATCAGTGTCTTGTACGGGTTCGCGTACGTTCATGCCTGCCTCACAAGCGCGGCGCAGCGGCCGTTGCGGCGACAGCGGCGACGACCGCACCTTGGTCGACTCGAGCGCGCCGTTGAAAAGTACACAACCGGCTCGGCTTCATCCTCTTGGGTGCCGGCAAGCCTAGCGAAGTTCCGCCCGCGGCGTCACCCATAACGCGCCGGGGAAGCCGTTCCACGCAGCGGCGAGCGGCATCGTGGCGCCGACTTCGCGCGTCGCTGCGCTCAGCCGATCGCTGATCGTGCGCGGCGCGCCGAGTGGCGACAGATCGACCGCGGTGTCGCCCCAAACCTCTGCGCCGAGCGGCAGTTCGCCGATGGCAGCGCCGAGTCCCGCGAACAGGCGGCCCGCGATCACGATCGCGACCTCGTCGCCGAGCCGGCGCGCGAAGGCGACGACGTGCTCCGCCTTGGCGCCGGTCGCTTCCAGCGGCAGGTACTCGCCCTGTTCGAACAGCGCCGGTCGCTCGCGCCGCAAGCTCAGGCAACGCCAGGTGACCCAGAGCTTGGCCAAGCCGTTGGCGAACAGCTCATGCAAAGGCTGCGCGCCGTCGTTCAGGCGCGCCGCCAACGCCTGCAGGTCCGCCAGTGCGGCGCGCAAGGCAGCGAAGTCCACCGCAACGCGGTTGTCGGGATCGACCAGCCGCAGCGTGATCGTCTCGTTGCCCTGGTAGATGTCGGGCACGCCGGGCGAAGCGAACTTCAAAAGCGCCATGGTCACGCTGTTCAACTGTCCGAACCAGGCGAGCGGTGCGACCGTCGCGCGCAGATCGTCGAGAAACAGGTCGCCATGCGCGCGCGCCAGCGCGCCGGCGACGAAACCCTTGAGCGCGTCTTCGTACTCGGGATTCGGGTTGATCCAGCTCGTGCGCAGCTTCGCTTCGCGCGCGCTCTTCAACCACGCCGCCGACACGCGCTCGCGCCAGGCCGCGAGCGATTCTTCGTCCAGTTCGGCCGACGGCAGCGTCCCGGCCAGGAGCTGGTACAGCGCGTACTCGTCGTTGCGCGAAGGCGCGCGCTCGCCGTCGATCGTGCGCCGGTGCCGGCGGTTCAGTCGGCTCGCGCGCCGCACCGCGAGCCGCCACGCCGCCGGCAGCTCCGAGATCACGGCGAGCCGGTTGCGCACGTCCTCCGAGCGCTTCGAGTCGTGCGTGCTGGTCGCCAGCATCGTCTGCGCCCAGCGGCTGCGGCGGTCGCGACTGGCGGCGTGCCAGGCGGCCACACGGATGCCGAAGTCCTGCGGATCGGCGCCTACGTCGTTGAGCGCCAGCAGCCGGTTGAAGCGATACAGCGCCGTGTCCTCGAGTCCCTTCGCCGCCACCGGCGCGGTGAACTGCTGGAAGCGGCGCGCGAACGCGAGCGCTTCGGCGGCGCGACCGTTGGCGGCGCGGCCGAGCAGCGCCGCGTGCACGAAGTCGAAGATCGCCGGGTCGGCGGCGCGGCTGCGCGCGCGCGCGCGCCCGACGGCCCAGTCGATGTAGCGGCGATCGCCGGCGGCCGGTTCGTCGCCGATGTACGTGCGGTAGACGGGAAACGAGGCGGCCACCGCGGCCAGCGCCTCGCGCAGCGCCGATTGCGTCAAGTCGCGCGTGCGCGGATCGGAGCGCGCGAGCCGCAGCAGCCGGTTCGTCAGCACGGTCAGCTCGCCGGCCAGCGCGCCGGCCATCACCTCGCGCCGGCCGGCGTAGGCGATGTCATCCCACTCGCCGGCCTCGCCGCCGACGAACGCGCGCCAGGCGCGATCGACGCGCTGGCGGTTGGCGCCGGCGATCAGCAGCCCGTTGACCACGGTGGCGAAGCGATAGCCGGTCGTGCCGTAAACGGCCCAGTCGCGCCGCAGGTCCTCGTGCGCAGCGAGGATCTTCTCGACCACCACGTACAGCGGCTTGGGCTCGGCGCCGAGCTGCGCGTCGATGCGCTCGGGCGCGACACCGGCTGCGCGCAGATGGCCGCGCTGCAGGCGATCGAAGTACTGCTGCGGGTCGAGCAGGCCGTCGGGATGGTCGATTCGCAGCCCGTCGATCGCCTGCGTCGCCGTCCATTGCAGCAGTCTCGCGTGCGTGGCCTCGAAGACGGCTTCGTCTTCCATGCGCAGCGCCGCCAGGTCGTTGATGTCGAAGAAACGCCGGTAGTTGATCTCGTCGCCGGCGACGCGCCACGACGCCAGCCGGTAAGCCTGCGCTTCGAGCAGCGCGTGCAGCGCTGCGCCGCGGCCGTGCGCGCGGCACGCCGCCTCAAGCGCTTGCCGCAGCCAGCGATGTCTGACCACCAGTTGCGCGAGCCGGCGCCGCAGGCGTGGCGCATCGCTGCGCCGCGCCGCCGCGGCCGCGTCTTCGCCGTCGCGCGGCGCGAGCGCGGCCAAGGCCTGCGCCAGATCGGCGAGTGCGGCGCGCGCGGCAGGGCCGGCGAGCGAATGCGCGGCGGCGTGCGCGAGCAGCGGTGCCGTGGTGCGCGGGTCGAGCGGAAAGCGGTGTTCGAAGTACAGCACGGCGAAGCCGCCGGCGTCGGCGTCGAACACCAGCCACAGCTCGTCGCGCTCGAGCACGCGGCCGTAGTGGTCGCCGAGCACCGGCAGCAGCACCTTGCCGTGCAGCTCCGGGTCGATCGGCGTCCAGTCGATGTCGAAGAAGCGCGCGTATTCGGAGGCCGGGCCGTTTTCCAGCACATCGAGCCACCAGGCGTTGTCGGCGCGCAGCACGCCCATGTGATTGGGCACGACGTCGGCGATCTGCCCCATGCCGTGCGCGCGCAGCGCGGCGACGAAGGCTTCGAAGTCGGCCGAGGTGCCAATCTCGGGACTGAGCTGCCGGTGATCGACGATGTCGTAGCCGTGACGGCTGCCGGCGCGCGCGCGCAGGTACGGCGAGCAGTAGGCGTGCGAGATCCCCAGTTCGGCCAGATACGGCACGACGGCGGTGGCCTGCGCGAACGTGAAGTCGCGGTTCAGTTGCAGCCGATAGGTGGCGCGCGGAACCACCGTCGGCGGCGGCTCGGCCGGTGCGATCGTGCGCGGCCGTGCGGCGGCGAAGGCCGCGGCGCAGTCGACGAAGCGCGCATCCTCGCCCCAGCGTTCGAGTGCTACCTCGAGCTTGCGCCGCCAGTTCGGATGCTCGTTCGTCGTGCCGGGCAGATTGACCTGCTCGCGCGCGCCGAAGATGTCTTCCGGCTGCACGACCGCGATCGCCGCGTTCGTTCGCGCGACATGCGCGTGGATCGCGCCGCTCAGGCGCTCGTTCAGCAGCGGCGGCGGCTCGGCTGCGGCCGGCCACAGCCGTTCGCGTACGAGCAGGTCGAGCAGCGCCGAGCGGTCGCGCGCGCGTTGCGTGCGCTGCGCCGCCGCCGGTGCGGCGCCCGCGAACAACGACTCGCGCAGCGCCAGATCGCGCTCCTCCCACCAGCCCACCAGTGTCGGCAGATCGTGGGTCGAGGCGGCCACGAGCGCGAGCGCCGGAAAGTCCGCCGGCGCGCGAAAGCCGCCGTCGGCCTCGCGCTCGAAGTACAGCAGCCGGTACGACAGCACGCCGGCGGCGGCGAGCGCGGCGCGGATCGCATCGGGCACGGTGCCGAGGTCTTCGCCGATCACCAGGCAGCGGTGGCGATGGCTTTCGATCGCCACCGCCGCGAGCAGCTCTTCGAACGCGTAGTGCACGTAGGCGCCCTGCGCCGCATCGCTCTCCGGCGCGATCAGATAGAGCCGCATCAGCGCCATCACGTGGTCGATGCGCAGCGCGCCCGCGTGCCGCATGTTCGCGCGCAGGACCGCGACCAAAGGCGCATGCGCGGCGGCGCGCAAAGCCTCGGGCTGCCACGGCGGCAGACCCCAGTCCTGTCCCGCCGGGTTGAAGTCGTCGGGAGGCGCGCCGATACGCACGCGGTTCGCGTACAGCCGCTGCTGCGCCCAGCACTCGGCACCGCCGGCATCGACCGACACCGCCAGATCCGCGTACAGGCCCACCGCCATGTCGGCGGCGCGCGCCGCCGCCGCGGCCAGTTGCTCGCCGGCGAGCCATTGCAGATAGGCGTAGAAGTCGATGCGCGCGGCGTGGGCGGCGGCGAAGGCGGCGACCGCGGGCGAATCCGGATCGCGATACTCGGCCGGCCACGCCGGCCAACCCCAGCACGCGCGATCGCGCGCGTACAGATGCTCCTGCAACGCTTCGAACAGCGCATTGCGGCGCAAGTCTTCGCCGCCGCCGCGCTTGAAGCGCTCGAACGCCTGCGCGCGTTCGTCGCGCACTGCGCGCGCCAGCAATTCGAGGATCTCGAACTTGGCCGCCCGAACGCCCTCGTAATCGACCAATTCGGCGGCGCGCAGTCGCGCCAGTTGCGCCTGGAAGTCGGCCGCGGCCACGCGCGCTCGCGCCGCCTCGGACGAAGCGAACTCGGGCACCGCTTCGACGTCGAGATAAAGCGCGTTGAAAAACAGCCGGCTCGACGGGCTGTACGGGCTGCAGTGGCGCGGGTCGTGCGCAAACAGCGCGTGCAGCGGGTTCAGTCCGACGACATCGGCGCCGTGGCGCGCGGCGAGATCGACCAGGTTCGCCAGGTCGGTGAAGTCACCGATGCCCCAGTTGCGTTGCGAGCGCAGCGCGTAGAGCTGGATCGCCGGTCCCCAGATGCGGCGGCCGGACTCGATCGCCGGCGGCAGATAGCAGCGCTCGGGAGCGACCCACAAGGCGGCCGCGGCGCTGCCGCCGCGCGCGTCGAGCACTTCGAGCCGGTGATAGCCGACCGGCGGCACGCCTTCGATCGACACCGCGCGCGCGACGTACGCTTCGCCGTCGACCGTTTCTCGCTCGACCAGCGGCCAGTCGGCCGGCGTCAACGCGTCCTCGCGCGAGGCACCGTCTTCCAGCCGCAGGCGCCAGGCAATCGGCGTTCGCTCGTCGCGCTCGCGCACGTTGACGCGCAGCGTAAACGCGGCGCGGTTCGCGGGCACGACGATCACCGGCTCCAGGGTCCGGCTCCAGGCCGCGCGCCGCCGCGCCGCCAGCGCCGTCGTCGCGTCGCTGCTGTCGACACCGAGCGCGGCGAGCAGCGCCGCCAGCGCCGGCATCGATGCCTGCCGCGTCACGCCGCGGATGTCGTCGTAGGCGAGCTGGATGCCGCAGTCGTCGGCAAGCTGCAAGAGCCCTTCAGACATGAACGTCTCTCCCCTCGCCCGCCTCAGCGGCAGTCGGGTCGGGGGTGAGCGACCAGCGCACGGTCCAAGGCGCGAGCTGGCTCGCCTCGGGCGCCGAGGTGTAGATCACTTCGCCCTGCGCCGGTGCGACGGCGGCCGGCGCCTGCTGCGACGCCGGCAGGTACGCGTGCAGATGCAAGCGCGCGCCGCCGGCCGGCCAGACCACGTGCAGCAGACCCGGGGCGGCGATGTCGTAGCGGCCCGCGCCCGCCCGCTCGAGCAAGGGAACGATGCGCTGCCGGCGCAGTTCGAGCAGCTGGCGATGAAACGCGAGCCACTGCGCATGCGGCGCGCGCTCGCGCTCGGACCAGTCGAGCTTGCTCGCGGCGAAGGTGCCGGCGGCGTTCGGATCGGGGATGCGTTCGCGCGCGACCGGATCGGCGAACGCGGCGTTGCCGCTGAACTCGGCACGGCGGCCGTTGCGCACCGCCTCGGCCAACTCGGCGGCGAAGTCACAGAAAAACAGGAACGGTGAGCCGGCACCCCACTCCTCGCCCATGAACAGCATCGGCGGCGCCGGCGCGAGCAGCACGCAGGCCGCCAGCGCGCGCAACTTCTCGGCGCTCGCCAGCGCGACCAGGCGCTCGCCGAAGGCGCGGTTGCCGACCTGGTCGTGCGTCTGCAGGAAGTTCACGAACGCCGCCGGCGGCAGGTGCGCGCTCGGCTCGCCGCGCCGGCGGCCGCCGCGGAATGCCGAAGGCTCGCCCTGGTAGATGAAGCCTTCGGCGAGCGCGCGGCCGAAGCCGGCGAGCGGATCTGCGGCGTAGTCGACGTAGTAGCCGTCGCTCTCGCCGGTGGCGAGCACATGCGCGGCGTGGTGCAGATCGTCGTTCCATTGTGCGGTCGCGCAACGCGGCCCGCGGTCCGCCCTGCGCTCAAGGTAGTTCGCCTGGTTGCGGTCGTTTTCCAGGATCAGGTGCACGTGGCGCTCGCGCCCCGGGCCCGAACGAATCGCCTGCGCGATCTCCTCGACGATGTCGGGGCGGCGCGCATCTTCGATCGCGTGCACGGCGTCGAGCCGCAGGCCGTCGAAGTGGAACTCCTCGAGCCAGTACAGCGCGTTGTGGACGAAGAACGCGCGCACCGCGTCGACGCCGAAGTCGATCGCCGCGCCCCAGGGCGTATGCCGCCGGCGATCGAAGAACGGCTGCGCGTAGGCGTGCAGGTAGTTGCCGTCGGGGCCGAAGTGGTTGTAGACGACGTCGAGCAGGACCATCAGGCCGCGCGCGTGCGCTGCGGCGACCAGCCGCTTCAGCTCGTCGGGCGTGCCGTAAGCCGCCGCCGCCGCGAACGGCAACACGCCGTCGTAGCCCCAGTTGCGCGCCCCGGGAAACGCAGCCACCGGCATCAGCTCGAGCGCGGAGACGCCGAGCGCGGCGAGATCGTCGAGCCGGTCGATCGCCGCGGCGAAGGTCCCCTGCGGCGTGAAGCTTCCCACGTGCAGCTCGTAGATCGCCGCCTCGTGCCACGGCCGGCCGCGCCAGTGTTCGTCGGTCCAGTCGAAGCCGCGCGGATCGGTGACCACACTCGGCCCGTGCACGCCTTGCGGATTGCAGCGCGACGCCGGATCGGGAACGACGAGACGGCCGTCGATGCGATAGGCGTAGCGGCTGCGCGCATCGGCCTGCGCCGCGGTCGCCTCGTACCAACCGCCTGCCAGCGCCTGCATCGGCAGCGCTGCGGCGGGTTCGAGCAGCAGCAGATCGACGCGCGACGCGCTCGGCGCCCACAGCCGGAAGCGCACGGCGCCTTCGACGAGCGTCGCGCCGAACGGCATCGCGTGCGCGCGGGCGCTCATCCGGCCGGCGCTTGCAGCAGCGTCAGCACCGCGGCCGCGCGCGCGGCGAGCGCATAGGCGCCGCCGGCGTCGACCGTACCGTCGGTGTACTGACGCTCGCCGCTCGCGGTGTCGAGAACGACCAGCCAGCGGCCGGCGCCGAGCCGCGCCGGGATCAGGAATTCGACCGGCTCGGCGCTGGCGTTGAACAGCAGGACGAAGTCGTCGTCGGTCAACAGCCGCCCGCGCGCGTCGACTTCGGCCAGTCCCGCGCCGGACAGATAGACGGCCAGCGCGCGCGCATGCTCGGACTCCCACTCCTGCGGCGTCATCTCGTGTCCGTCCGGACGCATCCAGACGATGTCCTTGACGTCGCTGCCGTACAGCGGCCGGCCCTGGAAGAAGTCGCGCCGGCGAAACGTCGGGTGCGCACGGCGCAGCGCGATCATGCGCCGCACGAACGCGAGCAGCCGCTCGCGCTCGCCGTCGAGCGACCAGTCGAGCCAGCTCGTCTCGTTGTCCTGGCAGTAGGCGTTGTTGTTGCCGTTCTGCGTGCGGCCGATCTCGTCGCCGGCGGTGATCATCGGCACGCCCTGCGACAGCAGCAGCGTGGCGATGAAGTTGCGTTGCTGCTGCGCGCGCAGGCGGTTGACTTCCGGTTCGTCGCTCGGCCCTTCGACGCCGCAGTTCCACGACAGATTGTGGTTGTGGCCATCGCGGTTGTCCTCGCCATTCGCTTCGTTGTGCTTGTGGTTGTACGAGACCAGGTCGCGCAGCGTGAAGCCGTCGTGCGCGGTGACGAAATTGATGCTCGCGTACGGGCGCCGGCCGCTGCGGCCGTACAGATCGCTCGAGCCGGTGAGCCGGCGCGCGAACTCGCCGATCAGGCCGCCGTCGCCCTTCCAGAACGCGCGCATCGTGTCGCGGTAGCGGTCGTTCCATTCGGCCCAGCCCGGCGGGAAGTTGCCGACCTGATAGCCGCCTTCGCCGAGGTCCCACGGTTCGGCGATCAGCTTGACGCGGTTCAGCACCGGGTCCTGCAGGATCACGTCGAAGAACGCGCCCAGCCGGTCGACATCGTGCAGCTCGCGCGCCAGCGCCGAGGCCAGATCGAAGCGGAAGCCGTCGACGTGCATCTCGGTGACCCAGTAGCGCAGCGAGTCCATGATCAGTTGCAGCACGCGCGGATGGCGCAGATTGAGCGTGTTGCCGCAGCCGGTGTAGTCCATGTAATGGCGGCGGTCGCCTTCGACCAGCCGGTAGTACGAGGCGTTGTCGATGCCGCGGAAGGCGAGCGTCGGCCCGAGATGGTTGCCCTCGGCGGTGTGGTTGTAGACGACGTCCAGGATCACTTCGATGCCGGCCGAGTGCAGCACCTTGACCATCGCCTTGAACTCGGCCACCGGATTGGACGTGGCGGCGTAGCGCGGCTCGGGCGCGAAGTAGCCGAGCGTGTTGTAGCCCCAGTAGTTGCGCAGGCCGAGCTCCGCCAGGCGGCGATCGTCGATGAAAGCGTGCACCGGCATCAACTCGACCGTGGTGACGCCGAGCCGCTGCAGATGCTCGACCACCGGCGCGCTCGCCAGCCCGGCGTAGGTGCCGCGCAGCGCCGGCGGCACCTCAGGATGGCGCATCGTCAAGCCGCGCACGTTGAGCTCGTAGATCACCATGTCGTTGCGCGCGATCGCCGGCGCCCGGTCTTCGCCCCAGGTGAAGGCGTTGTCGACCACCTGGCACTTGGGCAGGCCGTGCGCACTGTCGCGGCGGTCGAACGACAGATCCTCGCGCTTGTGGCCGACGACGTAGCCATACTGCGCGTCGCTCCAGCGCAGCGCACCGATCAGATTGCGCGCGTAGGGATCGACCAGGAGCTTGTGCGGATTGAAGCGGTGGCCCTCGGCCGGCCGATACGGGCCGTGCACGCGGTAGCCGTACAGCATGCCGGGGCGCGCCTCGGGCAGATAACCGTGCCAGACCTCGTGCGTGCGCTCCTTCAGCGGCATGCGCTGCAGTTCACGCCGGCCGGCGGAGTCAAAGATGCACAGTTCGACGCGCTCGGCATGCTCGGAAAACAGCGCGAAGTTCACCCCCTCGCCGTCCCAGGTGGCGCCGCGCGGAAACGGCCTGCCGGGCCAGACGGCGGTGATCGGCGGATGCGTTGCGGCGGGCATGCGTCGCTCCTTCGACAGGCTCGGTACGCGCCTTCGATGACAACGAGCCGCAATTTACCGGCTATCCAATGGCCTGCGCCAAGAGTAGGGTCAACCTTGATCAGACTTCGAGCACGCCGCGCAGCCGGCGGCAAGATCGCCGGCCGGCACTGCCAGCCCGGCCTTGACCAACACACCTGCTGATCGCACAGGCGCAGGCCGAAAAGCTGGTCCTGGTCACGCGCGACCAACACTTCGCCGCCTTCGGGGTCACCGTCCGCTGGTGAGCCGGCGCGCGGCCGATACGCCATGCGCGCTGATCCTCGAAATGGCAGTTTCGGGCCCGCGACAAGCCGGCCAGCGAGGCCTCGATGCGCCGGAGCCTTGCTACTTCAGTGCGCGAGGCGCTGGACCGGCGGCGGCGTTGGCCTGAGGAGGTTGAACGATTGCGCCGGCGCCGCAGGCTGCGACCGTGCCGTTTCAGGACTTGCTCCCGTTGCTCGAGACAGGCGGGAATAGAAACTCGAGCGGCCGGCGGCCCAAGCGCCCGAAGTAGGCGGCGAGCAGCCGCGACACGCTCGTCACCCGTGCGCGGCGCGCCTGCAGCGCGACGTAAAGCGCGAGCCCGAAGCTCACCCACAGGTTGACTGCCGCGATCAGGAGCACGTAAACGAAGTACACGGTCGCGTCGGCGAGAGACGGCGGCAGCGAAGCGGCTGCGTAGCCAAGGTTGGCGGAGGAAAACGCGACGTGGCGGATGTCGAGTGCCAGCCCGAGCAGAAAGCCGACAAACGCGGTCGCGCCAAGAAGCACGCCGAACAGGAAGTTGCCGGCGAGTGCGCCGTAATTGCCCGCCAGGTACGCGGCCAGCCGCTCGCGCGCAGCCGCGGACAGGAGCCGTTTCAGCCACGGCTGCTCGCGTACACGCGCCGGCAGATCGATGTAAGCGCAGCGGTTGTCGAAGTAACCGGCGATCAAGCCCGAGACGAACAGCCATAGGCCCGCGATCGCCGCGTGCAGCAGCGCCAGCCCGGCGAACGGGCGCAGCTCGTCATACAGCCGCTGCGACTTCTCGATCTCGAGCAGCGGCTCGCCGGCGAAGTGCTGCCAGATAGCGCCGATCGCGAGCGCGACCGGCAGAGCCACGGCGACGTTGCCGACGACGGCGATGAACTGCGAGCGCCCGACCTGGATCATCAGCGCCGCGAGCTTGTCGAGATTGGCGCGGCCGCGTTCGCTCTCTTCGATCGCGGCGGCGATCGTCGCCGCGGTCATCGCCGGCTGCTTGGTGGCGACGGTGAAGTGCAGCAGGTGGATCAGCACGAAGCCCAGGCCGTAGTTCAGGCACACGAGCACGGCTTGCGGCAGCGGCGCCAGCTCGAGCGCGACGATGTGCAGCTTGGCAAGGGCCATGAGCGCGATCACGAACCCCGCCCCGGCGGCGGAGCGGAACATCGCAAAGTACTCGGCCACCGTTTCCGTCACGTAGTGCTCGCCGGTGCGGCTCGCGCTGTCGGCCACCCGGCGCGACAGCAATTGCAGGGTCTCCCGCCACAACTGCGACAGACTGTTGCGCTCGGCGATGGCAGTGATCATCTCCTTGAACAAGGCGATCGCCGCGCCGCGCCGCGCCGCTGTGTCGGTCGGGTGCAGCAGGTGCAGCAGCTTGCCGATGCGATCGAGCGTCTGGTCGAGCCGCTCCAGCAGGTAGGTCAAACGCAAGCTGGTGCCACGCTTCAGCGCGACCACACGCAGCCGCTTGATCTGATCGGCGCACTGCGCAAGCAGCACCAACGCGTGGCGCTCGTCGTGGTATTCGAGCGCACGATCGTGCACCCACGCCGCGTAGCGCTCGAGAAAGGCGGCAAGCTCGCGCTGCTGTTCGATGAACGGCGAGTCATGCTCAGCGATCTTCGGGTGGACGCGCATCAGCTCCGGCTCGATGCCTTCGGCCGCGACCCACAGCGACAGCCGCTCCAGTGCCTCGAGCACGGACTCGCGCGCGCGGCGCACGCCGGCGCGGTCATCGCAGGCGAAGAAGCCGAAAGCTTCGAGCAGATGCAGCCACTGCTCGTTGGGCACCGCCGCCACCCACTGCGCGTCGCTGCGCCGGGAGAAGATCAACGCCAGGCAGTCCTTCAGCCGGCTGCGGTCGGCCGGTGCCGGCAGCAGGCGCTCGTACAGGCGCCCGCGCAACTCGGGCAGGAAGCCGCGCGTCGAGAAGATGCCGACTTCGGTGTACAGCGACACCTGCTCGACGGTACCCAGCCAAGCATGCACGCGCCCGCACGCCGCATCGCGCAGTCGCGGTTGCGCCTGCAGGATGCCGATCAGCGCCCGGATGCGCTCCAGCACCGGCGCGACGTCATCCGCTTTGCTCGGGCGCAGCCAGGCGGCGAGCGCGGCCAGCGTCTCGACGACCTCCGCCTCCGCGTCCGCCAGCCGCTCGATCAGAGCCAAGCCGTCTTCGTCGGTGCGCATCGTTCACCTCCTCGGCGGCAATTGTGCCGCCCGCGCCGATGGCGTTGCATCGGTGCCACTTCGTCTTGAAGCCGAGGGCGAGCGCGAACAGAATCGGACGCTACGTGAGCCGGACCAAACGATGAAAAGCGACCGCCGCGTATTCCTCGTTTCCGCCGTCGTCGCCGTGCTGTTCGTCGCAGCGGCCGTGGTCGCGACCACGCCGGTCGCGAAGCTTTTTTCCTCCTTGCAGAGCGGCATCGCGACCTACTTCGGCTGGTTCTACATCCTCGCGGTGAGCGGCTTTCTGGTGTTCGTGCTGTGGCTGCTGTTCAGCCGCTACGGCGCAATCCGCTTGGGCAACGACGACGACGAGCCGGAGTTCTCGTATCCGACCTGGTTCTCGATGCTGTTCTCCGCCGGCATGGGCATCGGCTTGTTGTTCTACGGCGTCGCCGAACCGGTGCTGCACTTCGCCACGCCTCGCGCCGGCACGGTCGAGCCGCGCACCGTCGAAGCGGCCAAAGAGGCGCTGAACACGGCGTTCTTCCACTGGGGCCTGCATGCGTGGGGCGTGTACGCAGTGGTCGCGCTCGGCCTGGCCTACTTCGGTTACCGGCACGAGCTGCCGCTGACGATCCGCTCGACGCTCTATCCGCTGCTCGGCCGCCGTATCAATGGTCCGCTCGGCGACGCGATCGATGTGCTCGCGGTGTTCGGCACGCTATTCGGCGTGGCCACCTCGCTCGGCCTGGGCGTGCTGCAGATCAACTCCGGGCTCGCGTACAACCGCTGGCTGGACGTGTCGACGACGAACCAGCTTCTGCTGATCGCCGCGATCATCGCGCTGACGACGATTTCGGTCGTCACCGGGCTGGAGCGAGGCATCCGGCGGCTTTCGGAAGCGAACGTGGCTCTGGGCGTGTTGCTGCTGGCGTTCGTGTTCGTCGCCGGCCCGACCGTGTTCCTGATCGGCACCTACGTCGAAAGCGTCGGCCAGTATCTGGCTACCTTGCTCGATCAGAGCTTGCGCACCACGCAGTACCGCGGCGTCGAGTGGCAGAAGGCGTGGACGATGTTCTACTGGGGCTGGTGGATCTCGTGGGCACCCTTCGTCGGCATGTTCATCGCGCGCATCTCGCGCGGGCGAACGATCCGCGAGTTCATCGCCGGCGTTCTGCTTGTGCCGGTAGTGTTCTCCTTCTTCTGGTTCACCGTGATGGGCAACACCGCACTGCACATCGAACTGTTCGGCGCCGGCGTCATGGTGCAAGCCGTACAGGACAATGTCGCCACGGCGCTGTTCGTGATGCTCGACGCACTGCCTTGGTCGCAGATCACCACGGTGCTCGCCACGCTGATGGTGGTCACGTTTTTCGTCACTTCGGCCGACAGCGGCGCGCTGGTGATCGACACCATCTGCTCGCGCGGCCGCACCGACGCGCCGGTGTGGCAGCGTATCTTCTGGGCACTCGCGATCGGCGCAGTCGCCGCGGTGCTGCTGCTGGTCGGCGGGCTGGAGGCGCTGCAGGCGGCGGCGATCACGACCGGACTGCCGTTCGCGGTGATCATGGTGCTCGCGTGCATAAGCCTCGCGCTGGCGCTGCGCGCCGAGGTGTCTCCGGCGGCGGGACAGCTCGCGGCGCAGGGTGCGGACAACGGCGAGTTGCCGGCGCACGGCGACTGGCGCACGCAACTGGCGCAACTGCTCGCCCGGCCGCGTTTGGTCGCCGAATGGCAGGCGCCGCGTCGGCGCGTCAGCGAGTTCGTATCGCAGGTGCTGGGGCCGGCGTTTGAGGAGATCGGCCGCGAGCTGATGAAGCACGGCCGCGCCGCGCGTATCGACCGCCACGGCTACCACGCGTCGCTCGCGGTGCTCGCCCAGGGGCGCGAGGAGTTCGTCTACTGGGTGCGCGGCCGCGCGGCGCAACGGCCGTCGTTTTCGATCGCGCAGGCGAGCGGTCCGGCGCGATACGAGGAGCCGATGGTCGAGATCGTCGTGCGCGGCGGCGTCAGCCGCACCGTGCCGATGTCGATGGTCGACCGCGACTGGCTGCTGCGCGATTTCCTAACCGAGTACGGCAAGTGGCTCGGGCATTGAGCAGAAGGGGAGGGAAGTCTCTTTCCACCCTTGCCTCGCGAGGGGAGCCTGGAATCCGCGTAAGGCTGGCACGCGGACTCGCCGACGATGCCGCTGAACGGGCGCGGCTTCGACGGGGCTGACGCGGCTGCCCTGGCAGCGTACGTTCTTCGCGATGGAAGACCTTGCGGGCAGGTGACGACCCTGCCGACATCAGCACTTTCTTCGGCATCCTCATCGCGATGCATTGGCGCGAACACGGTTCGCCGCACTTTCACGCGAAGTGAGGCGGCCACGAGGCCATCGTCGACATCGAAGCGGGCGATGTACTGTCGGTCCGGCCGACGGATCGTTGTAGTAGAAGCACCTGCCGTCGCTGCCGGTGGTGCCGCCAGGCCCGCGGCGGATCGCGCCGATGCCCCGCGCGTTCATCCAGAAGCGCAGCCGCGGCACCGGCGCGTTGAACAGCAGCGCCAGTTGCTGCACCTCCACCTGTGCCAGTTCGCGGCCATAGACGAAGTTGCCGCCCGCCAGCGGTCCATAGACGCCGCACAAGTCGGCATGGCCGTCGCTGTCGATGTCCAGCAGCTTGATCTGCTGCCAGCCTGCGCCGAACGGCAGCGCGGTTCCTGGCAGGCTCCACGCGTTGTGTCGGGACGCGTGGGCCGGTCCACTGCGCAGAAGCTGTCCCGGGCGCGGCTGTGCCATCGCGGTCTGTGCCGAAGCCGGCGCCGGCAAGACCGTCGCGCCAGCCCCGCCCAGGGCACAGGCAGGAACCGCGACGACGAAGCCGTCCATGCGATCGGCGAGTCGTGGATTCGTACTCATGGCGTCCTCCAGCATGTCGATCGTTTCACTCGGTGCAGTCGGCGCGCGATGGGCGCCGCCTGGGGAGCAACATGTGAGGAAGACCTCGGCGCCGCCTCGTCCAATCGGAGGAGATCGTCATGAATTCATACGTTCGCGCTGAAGGTGCGTGCGGGTGGACGCCAATGACCAGCGCGCGCCGCGACCCGGGGCACATCCGGACCGCGGCGCGCGCCTGTGCATGCAGCGGCGGCGCAACCGCCGCCGGAACCGCCATCGCCTTAGTTGTCCAGGTTGAACACCCTCATCGGCGTGTAGCGCGCGGCCGTGCCTCCGCTGTTGCCGTCGGCGAGCTGGCCGCCGTTGTTGCTGCCCCAGGTCCACAGCTCGCCGTTGTTGCGGCGGACCGCGATCCAACCGCTGCCACCCATCCCGCAAGTGGCTTCTGCCACTTGATCGAGGCCCGGCACTCGGTTCGGCGTCGCCGTGCGGGTGGTCAGGTTCGGGTCGCCCAGCCACTGCTGCGTCGAGGTGTTCTGCCCCCAAGCGTAGACGAGCCCGGTCTCGGTCCAGCCGACCGAGAACAGCGAGCAGCCGCGCACGTTGCGCCAGGTCTGCGGTACGCCGTTGACCTGTGGCGTCGGCACGGCGGTCGGTGTCGGGATGTTGGTGGTAAACACCCCCACCCCAAGCTTGCCGTTGCCGTTCTCGCCCCAGGCCTGCAGCGCGCGGTCCGCGCCGCTGAAGACGTAGACGCCCGAGGCGCTGGCGGCGACCCCGACGACGTTGGCGAGCGGCGTGCTCGGGAACGGCGTCGGCGACAGCCGCTGCCCGCCCGCCGACGGCCACTCGTAACCGCTGAGCGTCAGATTGATCCCTTGTCCCCAGCCGAGCAGCGCGCCATCGCCGCGCAGGGCGTAGGCAAGACGGTCCTGTGCGTCGAGCGCCACGATATTCGCAAGTCCAGGCACCTGGATCGGGGTCGGCTGAGAGCTGCGCGTATCGCCGAGGCCGAGTTCGCCGGACGAACCGGTGCCCCAGACCCAGACGGTGCCGTCGTCGCGCAGCGCGTAGCCTGTCGCACCGGCGACGGCCAGTCGCACGACGCGGGTCAGCCCCGGGATCGGTTGCGGTGTGGTGCGGCGGGCGACGCCGCTGCCGTCACCAAGCACGCCGCCCGTATTGGCACCCCAGGCCCAGACCGTGCCGTCGCGGCGCAGCGCGAAGCTCGACGCGTCACCAAAGGACTGGATGCTGCCGCCGGCCGCAACGCTGCGCACGTCGGTCAGGCCCGCGACCGCCGTCGGTGTCGTCAGGTTCAGGTCCGGCAGCGGCGCCAGGTGCTGGCTGACGTTGCGCCCCCAGACCACGACGGTGCCGTCGCCCCGGATCGCGACGCCATGCTCGTCGCTCGCGGCAATCCGGTTGCCGAACGGGGCCTCGAAGAAGTTGACCGTCAGCGCGGCCTCGCTGCTGGTGACTGTCCCCGCCACGTTCGTGACCACTGCGCGGAAGCGGGCGCCATTGTCGCCGGCGCCGACCGCCGCAATCGTGTACGTCGCCAACGTGGCGCCCGCGATATTGGCGAAAGCGCCCTGCGGCCCGGCGGCGCGCTGCCACTGATAGGCCAGCGGCGCGGTGCCGGTCGCAGTGACGCTGAAGCTGGCGGACTGGCCCGCGTCCAGCGTCAGGCTCTGCGGCTGCGCGGTGATCACCGGTGGTTCCGGCGCCGGCGTGACGGTGAGCGTCGCGACGTTGCTGCTCGCCGTGCCGAACGCGTTGGTCGCCACCGCGCGCAGCCTTGCACCGCTGTCGCCCAAGGTGGGCGTGAACGCATACGCAGCAGCAGTGGCGCCGGCGATGTCGCTCCAGGTGGCACCGGCATCGTTGCTGCGCTGCCATTGCAGCGCGACCGGCGCGGTGCCGCTGGCCGTCGCGGTGAACATGACCGACTGGCCGGCAACCGCGTTGGCGGTGGCCGGCGCCACGCTGACCTGCGGCGGCACGTTGACCGTGAGCCGCGCCCGGCGACTGGTGACCGCGCCGAGGAAATTGGTGACGACCACCTGCACGAGCTGACCGTCGTCACTGCCGCGCACGTTGTTCAGCGTCAGCGTCGGCGCGCTCGGTCCGATCGGCTGGAACGTGCTGCCTGCATCGCGGCTGAGCTGCCACGCGTACTGCAGCGACGTGCCGGTCGCCGCGACGCTGAAGGTCGCGTTCGCGCCTGCGAGCACGGTGACGTCCTGCACGTCGGCACTGATGACCGGCGGCGACGGCGGCGGATCGATCTGCACCATCACCGGCGTGGCCGAGCCGATCGCCATGCCGCGGTAAGCCACGGCGCGCAGCTCCACCATCCCCGGCGTGAGACCGGTCGTATCCCAGTCGGCCCGGTAGATCGGCCGCGCCGGGCTGATCTGCGCGATGCGCGTCGGACCGGCGAAAATCTCGACCCGATCGGGCGCGGGGCCAAGCACCTCGACCGCGATGGCGACGCGATCGCCGACGGTGAAGACGCTGCCGCCGCCGGGTGCGGTGATGATTGGCGCGGGGTTGGTCAGGGGTGTCAGCGTGACGGTCGCGTTGGTCGTGCCGCCCGCGGGGCCGCCGGCGGTGATGCTGCCGTAGTAAGTCGTTCCGCCGACGTTGACCGAACCGGATACCGTGATGTTGATGCCGGCAGGCAGCGGGATCTGCCGCGTGACCCCGGTCGCGCACAGCGCCACCGGCAGCGGCACGGACACGGTCGCCATGCCGCTGACCGGCGGCCGTGGCGTGCCGGGCGCCGGGCGGTTGATGCCTACCGAACCGCGCAGCACGGCGACGGAGCCGGCCGGGATGCACGTGGCCGGTCCGACGACGGTGAGGTTGAGGACGTGTCGCTGCGCCGGCACGTCGATGTTCCACCACGAGAAGTGTGTGACGGCGGCGCGCAGCACCTTGCCGGTCGGCGAGCCGCTCGACGCGACCACCTCACCGCTGCCCTCCTGCGTCCACACGCCGGTGGCCTCGTTCAACGACCAGAACGGAATCACGTCGCCCAACTGCACCGGCGAGCCGTCCGCATTGCCGTCGGCGTACAGCGGGATCTCCACCGTGGCCGTCTTGCCCGGAGCGAGGTTCAGCCGCTGGCCGCCCTGTGTCGGCACGAGTTCGGCGACACCGTGGCTGAGCAGCGCCACGCGACGGCCGCCGCTGTCGACGCCCTCGAACAGCCCGGGGAATGCCGCAACATCCGGGCCCGTGACGTCGACCGGCGTCATGAACAGGTCGATGCTGCCGGTCACCGGTTGGCCCTGCGCATTGACCAGCGCATCGGCCGGGAAGGTCACCTTGACGCCGTCGGTGCCGGCAGCGCTGCCGCCCGCCTGGATGTTGGCGATCGTCTGCGCCGGCGCGCGTGTGCCAAGGATCGCGACCACGTCGAGCGACGGCGTGCCGGCCGGCACGCTCAGCACCTCGAACTTGTCGGCGAAGCCGTCGCGCGCCACGCGCAGACTGACCGCATCGGCGAAGGCGAGATCGAGCGTCGCGCGGCCAGAGGCGTCGGTCGTGGCCGAGCGTCCGGTGCCGACCGCGCTTACGCTGGCGCCGGCGACCGGCGTGCCGCTGCCATCGACGGCCGTGACCGTGACCGGCGCCTCGGTCGGCGCCGGCGGCGGTGGTGGCGTCTGACCTACGCCGTCGCCGCCGCCCCCGCAGGAAGCGAGGCCCAAGGACACGAACGTCGCAAGGAAGATCCGCTTCATGGCTGTCGACATCGTCGTGTCCTCCAGAAAGAGCCCGCCTCGCCTTCGCGTTCGCTGCCTGCCCCCGATACCGTGGGGCATCGATGACGTTCGCTTCGGCACGCGCCGCTGCGCCGACGTCTCGATCAGGACGGTAGTTCGCGCCTGCGCAGCGCGCCTCCTACGATCGAAGGAGGGCGTCCGAACTTCACGCGCAGCGCGGGCCGCGGGCCGGTTCGTTTCTGTCGCTCGAAGCGCCGGCGTCGGGCAGCGCCCCCAGCGCCGCCAGCATCTGCGCCAGCGCCACCTGGTTGCGCGTGCCGGTCTTGTCGAACACGTGCTGCAGGTGGCTGCGCGCGGTGGTAAGCGCGATGCTCAGCTCGCCGGCGGCGGCGGGCAGGCTGCCGAGTCGCAGGGTGGCGAGCGCGACGCTGATCTCGCGCTCGGTGAGATCGAAGGCTTCGCGCAGCAGTTCGCGGGCGATGCCGCACTGAGCCGCCGGGTCGGCGACGAACAGCAGCACGCGGCGCGTCGCCTCGCCGAGCGGACCCTGGCGCGGTGTCGCTGGCACGGCGATGGCCGCCAGCGGCAGGCGGTCGACACCGCGCTGGATGCTCAGCGAAGCAGCCTGTGCGCGCTCGCCGCGAGCACCGCTACCGCCGGCGGCGCCGGCGACCAGCGCCCGCAACGCCGCACCGTCGCCGTTGAGGCGGGCGCCGAGCGTGCGACCGCTGCTGACCAGCCCGTCGCCCGCGGCCAGCAGGCTGCGCGCGGCACGGTTCGCGTACTCGATCGCCGCCTGGGCATCGAGCACGAAGATTGCACAGCGCACGCAGTCGAGCGCATCCTCGGATGCCAGCAGGCGGCCATGCAGGGTGTCGAGCTGCCGCATCAGTTCGAAGGCGCGCTGCAGATGGCGGCCGAAGCGGTTGTGTTCGCGCTGCACCGCGGGCGAGCCGGCGCGGCCGCGCCGGGTGAACATCAGCGGCACGCCGACTGTGAAGCGGCCGTCGCGCCGGACCAGGTACATCGACTGGGCGACGATCCCCTGCGGCTTGAGCACGGTGTCGTGAAACTCGGGGTCTTCGGCCGCCACCCGGTCGATGTCGAGGTCAGGTTCGCCGGTGGCGGCCTGCCCGACCTTCGCCTGTCGGGCGACCCAGCGCGTCCACGGGTTGAGTTGGAAACGTCGTTCGTAGACTTCGAGCAGGCTGGGGTCGAGTCCGTGGGTGGCCGGCGCGTGTCCGCCGCCGGCGACCGGGTCATAGATACCGACCATGCCGCCGAGGGCTCCGGTGGCGGCGGCCATCGAGGCCAGAACGTCGGGCAGGCGGCCGGGGTCGAGCGCGGCCTCGTAGATGCGCTCGATCGCCCGCTCGCTCTCGGTGCGGGGGTCAGGCGTGGCGGCGTGTCGCATGGCAACTCCTTCGTCGATTCGGCGCCCGGGACCTCATGCCCGCGCGGCCCGCGGGATGCGAGCGCGGCAGCCGTGCAGCGCCAGCAACACCGCCCGGCGACTTCCGCGGACGCGGATTCGGATGGTCACGCGCCGGGCGCAGAAAGTCCCAAGCGCGCACTGAAGGAGGTCTTAAGGATTTCTCAACCTGCGCCGCGAGCGGATCAGGAGCGTGCAGCGGTCCGATGACCTGTCACGCAAGGAAGTCAGACAGGCGCTTCGCCGATGGCCGCCTCGGCCGTTGCGGACCGGGCGCTGCGGGACTACGGTGGCGGTGTTGTCGTTCCGCGCCCCTGACTGCTGCCATGCCGAACGTGCGCAGTGCCGTCTCCACCAGCGGCCCGTTCGTGGTCGGCGACTGGCGTGTCGACCCGGACCTCGATCGCATCGCGCAGGGCGAGACCACGATCAAGCTCGAGCCGCGCACGATGCGGCTGCTGCTGGCGCTGGCGCAGCGCCCGGGAGAGGTGCTGACCGCCGATGAACTGCTGAAGACCGTGTGGCCGGACGTCGTCGTCTCGCCGAGTTCGGTCTACGAAGGCGTGGCTCAACTGCGCAAGGCGCTGGGCGATGCGAGCGACGATCCGCGCTACATCGAGACCGTGCCGCGCAAGGGCTACCGCCTGCTGGCGCCGGTCCTGCCCCGACCCGAGCGGCGGGCGCCGACGCGCGCGGCAGAGCAGGCGCAGTACGGCGCAGTCGCGGTTCCGCTGCCCGCAGTGGCCGCAGCGCCCTCGCCGCGGCGACTGCCGTGGCGCTGGCCGGTCTGGGCGCCGGTGTCGCTGGGACTGCTGGTCGGGCTTGGCATGCTGGCCGAGCACTTGATACAGCCGGCGGCCATCGTCTCGCTGCCGGCCACGTCGGCGACCTCGGCCGAGGCGTCGGCGCCGCAGCGCGCGCCGCGCGTCCTATGGGTCGACGACAAGCCGGACAACAACCTGCGCGAACGCGAGGCGATGGCGGCGTTCAATGTCCGCTTCGACCTGGCGCTGTCGACCGAAGAGGCGCTGCAGCGCCTGCGCGGCGCCGACTACGACCTGATCATCTCGGACATGGGCCGCGGCAGCAATCCGCGCGCCGGCTACGACCTGCTGCGCGAGTTGCGCCAGCGCGGCGACAGCACGCGAGTGATCTTCTACACCAGATCGTGCACTGAAGCGCAGATGCAGGAGGCGCGCACGCGCGGAGCGCTCGGCTGCTCGACCCGGATCTCGGAACTGATGGCGATGGCGATGGGCGCGCTCGAGGCCGGTCGCTAGGAGCCTGTAAGCGCCGAAGATCGACTTGACTCAACCGAGCTGATAGTCCATCGCCAGCCGCGATTGCATGTCGCGCTCGAGGCGAAACGCTTCTTTCAGCGTACGGCGGTCCAGCTCGTTCAAGCGGTTCGGGTCGATGCGGTTGGCGTTTTCCTCGGTCAGCTTCTCCAGCGCCGCCTGGTGGCGCAGCCGCACCTGCTGGATGTAGAGAAACGCGGCGACCGTGGCTTGCGCGTCACGTTGCGGCAGGACGCCGGCGGCGACCGCGGCGCGAAAGCGCGCCGCCGTCCCGGTGGCCGGCAGTCCGTGCGCGAGCGCAACGATGCGCGCGCAGTCGACGAACGGGCGCACGCCGTACAGCTTCATGTTGATCGTGCCGTCGGCCTCGGTGACGAAATCGCGCCACTTGGCGAGCGGCGGCTGCGCCTGCAGCGCATTTTCGGCCATCAGCCGCAGAAAGTTCGGCCGCGCGCGCGTGCGCGCGAGGAACCAGTCGCGCAAGGTCTCGGCCAGCCGCGCGTCGCCGGCGAGCGCACGGAAGTCGAAGCAGATCGACGCGTCGAGCAGCGCTTTCGGATCCGAGTTGGCAAGCCAGCCCTCCAGCTTCGCCCGCCACTCGGCCGACGACAGACACAGGTCCGGGTTGGAAGCCATCACGTTGCCCTTGCACAGCGGGTAGCCGCAGGCGTCGAGCGCTTCGTTGACGGCGCGCGCGAACGGCAGCAGTTGCGCGCGTACTTCGCGTGCGTCGGCGGCGGCCTCGAACAGCAAGCCGTTGTCCTGGTCGGTGGCGAAGGTCTGTTCGAGCCGGCCTTCGCTGCCGAAGGCGAGCCAGCACCACGCGATCCGGTCCCAGGCGTGACGCTTGCGCACGACTTCGACGATGCGCTGGCAGATCCGGTCGTTGAGCAGCGATACGTACAGCGTCAACGGCTCGGCCGCCACGCCCTGGTCGACCAGCAGCCTGGTGAGCCGCCGCAGGCGCGCGGCGAGCTGGGCGAGCGTGTCGATCCCGCGCGCCAGCCGGATTTCCATCGTCAGCTCGCCGAGCCCGAGCCGCTGCAGCGAAAACAGGTCGCGCTCGGAGACGACGCCGACCAGCACCTGGCCCTCGGTCACGAGCACGTGCCGGATGCGCAGTTCGATCATCGCCAGCGCCGCTTCGTACGCCGGCGTGTCGGCCGCGAGCGCCAGCGGATCGCGCGTCATCGCCGCGCCGATGGGTCCGTCGAGCGCGCCCTCGAGTGCGACGTTGACCAGGTCGCGTTCGGTGAAGATGCCGACCGGCCGCCGGCGCTCGTCGACGACGACGATGCTGCCCACGCCCTCGGCCAGCATGCGCGCCGCCGCGGCGCGAACGGTATCGGTCTCGGCGCACACGACCGGCGCGCGCCGCAGCAGCGCGCGCAGCGCGAAGGCGAGCGCCTTGTGCTCGGCCGCCAGGCGGCGTTCGATCGACGTGTCGTTCTCGGCCATCGACGTCCTTGCTTCAGTACTGCAACCGTGCGAGGTAGGTCGCGCGCGAGGCTTCGAGCGCCTGGCCGAGCGTGACGATGCCGCGCTCGGCGAGCAGCGGCAGCAGGCGCAGAAACACTTCGCCGGTGACGAGCGCGTCGCCCAGCGCCGTGTGGCGGCCGATCACGCGCACGCCGAACCGCTCGGCGAGCGTATCGAGATTATGGTCGTCCTGGCTCGGATGAACGATCGCCGACAGCAGCAGCGTATCGAGCACCGGCTGCGCGAAGCGCACCCCCGCCTTCGCCTCCTTGATCTCCAGGAAGCGCATGTCGAATGCGGCGTTGTGCGCCACCAGCACCGTGTCCTCGCAGAAGCGGTGCAAGCGCGGCAGCACCTCCTCGATCGTCGGCTGGCCGGCGAGCGCGCGCGCGTCGATGCCGTGCACCGACGTCGACTCGCGGCTGATCGACCGGCGCGGGTTGACGAGCTGTTCGAACACGTCGTGCTTGAGCAGGCGGCCGTTGACGATGCGCACCGCGCCGATCGAGATGATCTCGTCGCCGGCCGACGGCTCCAGTCCGGTGGTTTCGGTGTCGAAGACCGTGTAAGCAAGCGTGGCGAGGCGCTGTTCGCCGAGCTCGCCGCGCGTGTCGACGCGCTCGAACAGGTCGAAGTCGTAGTACTCGGGCCGCGCCGCCACCGTCTGCGCCCGCGGCGCCACGGCGGCGGCCGGCTCGCTGAGCGGCAGCAAAAAGCGAAACCAGGCCGTCTGGCGCGGCCGATCGGCCTTGTACCAGACCTCGCCGCCGTGGCGCTCGAGCACGTCCTTCAGCGTCAGCGGCGATTCGTCGGCGCCGCTCGCCAGCGGTTCGTTCTCCCACAGCAGCAGGACGTCGCTGGCGACCATCGTGCCGAGCCAGACGAGGTCGATCTCGGCGAAGCGGCCGTGCGCGGCGGCACGCAGGCGAAACACCCGTACCCCGTAGTCGGCACGCACGCGCGCGGCGAGCGAAGCAAAGGCATGCACGATGGCGAAGCTGTCGACGCGTACCCAGAGCTCGGAGCCGCAGGGCTCGACGTCGGCAACAACGCCCACCGTGTCGCTGAGCCGGCGGCGCACGACCGCGAGCAGGTCGGCCACGTGCATGTCGTCCAGCGTCAGGCTGCCCTTCAGCGCATCGGCGTAATCGGCCAGCGCCGCGTTCAGTCGCTCGGTCAGCACGCGCGCCTCGGCGGCGATGATGTCGACGAACTGCGCCCGCTGCGGCTCGGGCATGTCGGCTGAGGCGACCAGGCTCTCGGCCGCCGCGCGCACATTGGCCACCGGCGCGCGCACGCCGGTGGCGATCGACTGCAGCAGCTTCAGCCGCTGGCCTTCGCGCCCGAGCAGGCCGCCCACGTCGTCGAGCGTGAACACCATGCCGGCGACCTGCCGCTCGGCGCCCGACAGGAATGGCGTCACGCGCACGCGCAGCGCGCGGCCGCCGGCGGCGGCGGTGACGAAACTCGCGTGCGGGCGCTCGACGGCGCCGGCGAACTGCTGGTGAATCTTGTCCAGCGCGTGCGCCACCTGCTCGCGCTCGATCAGACCGAACACCGAGCGACCAAGCCCGATCGGCGCGTAGTTGCCGGCGCCGTCTGAGGCCTGACCGAGCAGCGCCGCGGCGCGCGCGTTGTACAGCAGGATGCGGCCGTCGGCGTTGCACACGAGCACGCCTTCGGTGAGCTCCGACATCAGCGCCGCGAAGCGGTCGCGCTCCTCCTCGACGCGCGTGCGCGCCTCGGCGCTCTTGGCGTCGAATTCGAGTTCGCTGTGCCGGTAGCGCGCCGCGAGCTGGTTGATCGCTGCGGCCACGGCGCCGATTTCGGGCGCGCCGCCGGCGGCGACGCGGTGATCCGGATTGGCCGCCAGCAGCACGCGCGTCTGCTCGGCCAGCTGCCGCGCCGCCAGCGGATAGCGGCGATACAGCCAGCGTGCGGCCGCGCCGACGACGACCAGCAGGATCGCCGTGCCATACGCAAGGACCGGCGCGGCCTGCGCCGCCGCCGCGCGCAGCGCCGCCCATTCGTCCGCCGGCAAGCTGACGCTGAAGAGCGCTGCGGCGACCAGCAGCAGCAGCAGCGCGCCGGCACAAGCCGCTGCGATCCACAACAGCGGGCCGGACGCGGCTTTCACTGGACTACCTTCGCGCTGCGCGGGGAGGCGATCGCCCTCGGGGCGGCCCGGCGGGCTCATTGGACTACCCGCGCTTCGCGCTTCGGGGTGAGCGCTACGGAGCGGCCATGCGCGCTCATGCGCCGTCGGCCAGCAGCCGTTCGATGGCGGCGATCAGTTCCTGCGTCGAGAACGGCTTGGTCACGTACAGGTCGGCGCCGAGCGACAGGCCCTTGCTGACTTCGGCCTCGCGACCCTTGGCGGTCACCATCACGATCTTGATCTGGCGCCACTCGGGCCGCTCGCGCATCTTCTGGCAGACCTCGTAGCCGCTCTTGCCCGGCATCATGATGTCGATCAGCACCAGATCCGGCGCGTACGACTGCACCAGTGCCAGCGCCTCATCGCCGTTGGCGGCGCAGCGCACCTCGTAGCCGGCGCGCTTCAACAGGAACTCCAGCGCCGTGACGATGTTCGGTTCATCGTCGGCGATCAGGACCTTGCGCTTGTCTGCAGCCACTAGACCTCCGTGCCTTCTTGCGCCGCGGCCGGCGCAGCGGCGGCCGGCAGCGTGAACGAAAAGCATGCACCTTGGCCGAAGCGGCTTTCGACCCACAAGCGGCCGCCGAAGTGTTCGATGATCTGGCGGCTGATGTGCAGGCCCAGCCCGGTGCCGGCCGGCTTGGCCGTCAGCGTATCGCCGAACTGGCGGAACTTGTCGAAGATGAACGGCATGTCCTCGGCGCGCACGCCCGGTCCGTTGTCGCGCACGTCGACGCGCACCGCGCCGTCGCTCTGGCGCACGACCACGTCGACGCGGCCGTGACCGGCGGGGCTGAACTTCAGCGCGTTGGACAGCAGGTTCAGCAGCACTTGCAGCAGGCGGTCGGCGTCGACCGCGACCGTGGCCGCGACCGGCGGCAACTGCGGCGCCAGCGCCACGGCCTTGTCCTTGAACACCTGGCTCATCTGCGCCATGGCCTCGTTGACGATGTCGCGCACGTCGACATGGGCGATGCGCCATTCGGCCCGCCCGGACTCCATCTTGGCGAGGTCCAGCGCCTGGTTGATGAGCCGGGTCAAGCGTTCGGTCTCGCGCGTGATGATGCCGAGGAACTTCCTGCGCTCGGCCAGTTCGACCTTCGGGTCGGCGAGCAGGATCTCGGAGAACGCGCGGATCGACGTGAGCGGCGTGCGCAGCTCGTGGGTGATGGTCGAGATGAAGTCGTCCTTGAGCCGGTCCAGCTCCTTCAGCCGCTCGTTGGCGGCGCGCAGCTCGGCCGAGGCCGCTTCCAGCTCGCGCGACTGCTGCTCGAGCCGGTGGCTGTAGACGATGACCTGCGAGGCCTCGTCCAGAAGCTCGCTCACCTTGTCCGGCGTCAGCTCCTCCTCCTTGGCGACCGAAGCGATCATGATGTGCGCCGACGCGGCACCGATCGCCCCCGCAAGCTGGGTCTCGACGAAGTGCACGAACTCGGCGCCGGCGACCGGATCTTCGTCCGGCCAGCGCCGGCCCGATGCGCGCGCGTATTGGGCGAAGGCTTCGTCGGCGGCGGCAGCACCGACAAAGCGCGCCAGCAGGCTGTGCAGCTCGCGCGCCGACGCGGTTCCGCGCCAGAAGCGCGTGCCGCCGGACTCGCCGCGGAACACGTCGACGAACGCGACTGCCTGGCGGCGCTCGGCAGCGCTTTGCGTTCCGAACAGCGACAGCGACACGTACAGGCCGACGTTGGCGATCATGCTCCAGATCATCGCGTGCGTGATCTGGTCGAGCCCCGCCAGCCCGAACAGCGCCTGCGGCTTGAGCAGCTCGATGCCGAACGGTCCGTGCTCGAGCAGCGGCAGCGGCAGCCACCCGGAACGGGCGAAGGCCGGCAGCATCAGCGTGTACAGCCAGACGCCGAAACCGGCCAGCAGGCCGGCCAGCGCACCGCGGCGCGTGCCGCCCTTCCAGAAGATGCCGCCCAGTACCGCCGGTGCGAACTGCGCCACCGCGGCGAAGGAGATCAGGCCGATCGCCACCAGCGCGTACGCCTCGCCGGCGAGACGAAAGTACAGGTAGCCGAGCAGGATCACGAGCACGATCGTCCAGCGCCGGATGGCGAGCAGCAACCGGGTCAGGTCGGGACGCTCGCTCAGCCGCAGACGCTTGATCCGCAGCAGCACCGGCATCACCAGGTCGTTGCACACCATCGTCGCCAGCGCGATCGACTCGACGATCACCATCCCGGTCGCGGCCGACAGCCCGCCGATGAACACCAGCAGTACCAGCAGCTCCTGCTGTTCGGCCATCGGCAGCGTCAGCACGAAGGTGTCGGCGTCGACCGTGCCGTCGGGGAAGTACAGCCTGCCGCCGAAGGCGATCGGCAGCACGAACAGGTTGATCGCCAGCATGTACAGCGGAAACAGCCAGATCGCCTGCTTCAGATGCCGCTCGTCCTTGTTCTCGATCACGGCCATCTGGAACTGCCGCGGCAGGAACATGATCGCCAGCATCGACAGCACGGTCAGCCACACCCAGCTTGCGTAGCTGCCGGCCACGCCTTCCAGCGGTGTGAGCAGCGGTCGCAACTGCTCGTCGGCGGCGGCGCGCGCGAAGATGTCGCCGAAGCCGTTGAACATGCCGAAGGTGACGAAGATGCCCACCGCGAGGAAGGCAAGCAGCTTCACCAGCGACTCGAAGGCGATCGCGGCCACCATGCCCTCGTGGTGCTCGGCCGCGTACAGGTGCCGCGTGCCGAACAGGATCGTGAAGGCGGCGAGGATCATCGCCACCCAGAACGCCGTGTCCTGCAGGACCGGCAGCGCGCCGGCCGTGGCCGGCATGACGATGTCCGGGTAGTGCAGCAAGATCTTGAAGGTGTGCGAGATCGCCTTCAGTTGCAGGGCGATGTACGGAACGATGCCGATGACCAGGATCACCGTGACCACGCCGCCGAGCAGCGCGCTCTTGCCGTAGCGCGAGGCGATGAAGTCGGCGAGCGAGGTGATGCGGTTTTCCTTCGCGATGCGCAGCATCTTGCGCAGCACGATCCACCACAGCGCAATCATCAGCGTCGGGCCGATGTAGATCGGCAGGAAGCCGATGCCGTCGCTCGCCGCGCGCCCGACCGACCCGTAGAAGGTCCAGGCGGTCATGTACACCGCCAGCGACAGGCTGTAGACGTAGGGGTTGGCGATCAGCGAGCGTCCGGCGTCGGCCCGCTGGTCGGCGTAGTAAGCGACCGCGAACAGCAGCCCGAGGTAGGCGAACGAGACGGCGACGATGACCCAGCCCTGGAGCATCGGGCCGCGCCCCGGCGCGCTAGTCGCCGCCGCGTTCCACCGCCAGCGCCATCAGCACGATCAGCAGCGCCCAGGCGATGAAGATGTACGCGTACAGGACCGGAATTCCGAGCAGCATGCCCGGGACATTGAACAGCGCCAGGATCGGGTAATTGAACAGCAGGCAGCCGAGCATGCATAAGGCCACCAGGCGCGGTGCGCGCTTGTGCGGCTCGGCCATCGGCGCTGTCCCCCTCGGCTGCGGTCGCCGCTAAGGTAAGCGGCGGCGCGCGGCGTTGTCAAACTTTCGCCATGATCGGCGGGCTTGCGGCGCGGCCACCCCCGCCCGAGCGCTGCGAGCCGCCGGCGGCGTCAGCGACCGCCGAGAAAGCGCTCGAGCCAGTAGGCACCGACGATGGTCTTGACGTCGGTGACGGTTCCGTCGTGGATGCGGTCGAGCAGTTGGCGCCACGGGGCGGTGAAGATCTCGAGCACTTCGCCGTGGTCGGCGGCGGCACCCTCGTGGCGCAGGCCGCGCGCCAGGAACACCTCGATCTTCTCGTCGCAGTAGCCGATCGCGTTGTGAAAGCCGCCGAGGTGCAGCCATTCGGCGGCCGTGTAGCCGGTTTCCTCGCGCAGCTCGCGCTGGGCGCAGGCAAGCAGGGTCTCGCCCGGATCGATCTTGCCGGCCGGAAACTCGACGAAGCTGCGCCGCAGCGGATGGCGGTACTGGCGTTCGAGGACAACCTCGCCGTTGTCGAGCAGGGGCACGATCATCACCGCGCCCGGATGGCGCAGGTATTCGCGCGGCGCCAGGTGGCCGTCGGGAGCGCGCACCGTGTCCTCGAACACGCGCAGGAAGCGCCCCTGCCAGGCGACCCTCGACTGCAGCGTCTGCTCGGCCAGCGGATCGGGCTCTTCTGCGGGCCGGAGCCAGGGCGAGGAGCTCACCGCGCTCAGCCGCCGAGGGTGCGCATCATCGCGCTCGTGCACAGCGCGAGCAGGTACTGCGGCACGATGCCGAGCGCGAGCACCAGGGCGCCGTTGACCGACAGCGCCGCGCGCATCTCGCCGCTGGCGACGATCGGCTGCGCCAGCGCCTCGGGCGCCGGCTCGTCGAAGTACATGACCTTGACCACGCGCACGTAGTAGTAGGCGCCGACGAGCGAGAACGCCACCGCCAGCACCGCCAGCCACACCATGCCCGAACCGTCGCCGAGCAGCGCCTGCAGGACGACGAGCTTGGCCCAGAAGCCGACGAAGGGCGGAATGCCGGCGAGCGAAAACATCAGCATCAGCATCACCAGCGCGTACCACGGACTGCGCCGGTTCAGGCCCCTGAGGTCGGCGATCTCCTCGCACTCGAAGCCCTGGCGCGCCAGCAGCAGCATGACGCCGAAGGCGCCGAGCGTGGTAAGCGCGTAGGTGATGACGTAGAACAGCGCCGCGCTGTAGGCGGCCGCGGTGGCAAAGACGTTGCCGCCGACCACACCGGCGAGCATCGCCAGCAGCATGAAGCCCATCTGCGCGATGGTCGAGTAGGCGAGCATGCGCTTGAGGTTGCTCTGCGCGATCGCCGTCAGGTTGCCGATCACGAGCGAACCCACCGCCAGCACCATCAGCATCTTTTGCCAGTCGATCGCCAGCAACAGCAGCCCCTCGACCAGCAGGCGAAACGCGATCGCGAAGGCAGCGAGCTTCGGCACCGAGCCGATCAGCGCCGCCACCGGCGTCGGCGCGCCGTGATAGACGTCCGGCACCCACATGTGAAACGGCACCACGCCGAGCTTGAACGCCAGGCCGGCGACGACGAACACCGTGCCCAGCACCAGCGCCGCTCGGCTCACCGCCTCGCCGGCGGCGATCGTGCGCGCCAGCTCGTTGATGTCGAGGGTGCCGGTGGCGCCGTACAGCATCGACATGCCGTACAGGAGAAAGCCCGAGGCGAGCGCGCCGAGCACGAAGTACTTCATCGCCGCCTCGCTGGCGCGCGCGTCGTCGCGCCGCAGCGCGACCAGCGCATACAGCGCCAGCGCCTGCAGTTCGAGGCCGAGATAGATCACGAGCAGGTTGTTGGCCGAGATCATCACGAACACGCCGAGCAGCGCGAACAGCGACAAGGTGAAGAGCTCGCCCTGCCACAGGCCGCGCTCGCGCGCGTAGCCCTGCGCGTACACCAGCATCAGCGCCACACCGACGGTGGCGAAGAGCTTGAGCAGGTTCGCCATCGGGTCGCTCACGTACATGCCGCCGAAGGCGTACAGGACCAGCTCGTTGGCGAGAAAGAACCAGACGATCGCGCCGGTGGCCGCCAGCACGACCAGGGTCAGCAGGTAGCTCAAGTTGCGCCGCGCATCGGCGACGAACAGATCGATCAGCAGCAGCGCGCAGGTGGCGGTGAGCAGGAAGATCTCGGGCGCGGCGGCGTACAGGTTCAATTCGTTCATGGTGCTACGCCCCTACGGTGCTCCGGCCGCGACCGCGGGCAGCTTGGATTGGGCCACGTGCGCCAGCAGGTCGGCGACCGAGGCCTGCATCAGGTCGGTGAAGGGCTTCGGATAGACGCCCATCCACAGCACCGCGCCGGCGAGCAGCGCCAGCATCAGGAACTCGCGCCCGTCGATGTCGGCCAATGCGCGCACGCGTTCGTTGGCGATCTCGCCGAAGATCACCCGCTTGTACATCCACAGCGAGTAGGCGGCGCCGAGCACGAGCGTGGTTGCCGCCAGCGCGCCGATCAGGAAGTCGTACTTGACCGCGCCCAGGATGACGTAGAACTCGCCGACGAAACCGCTGGTGCCGGGCAAGCCGCTGTTGGCCATCGCGAACAGCATCATGAAGGCGGCGAAGCGCGGCATCGTGTTGACGACGCCGCCGTAGTCGGCGATGTTGCGGCTGTGCATGCGGTCGTACATGACGCCGATGCACAGGAACAGCGCGCCGGAGACGAAGCCGTGGCTGACCATCTGCACGATCGCGCCTTCGGCGCCGATCTGGTTGAAGATGAACAGGCCGAGCGTGACGAAGCCCATGTGCGCGATCGAGCTGTAGGCGATCAGCTTCTTCATGTCGGTCTGCACCAGCGCCACGAAGCCGATGTAAATCACCGCCACGAGCGAGATCGCGATGATCAGACCGGCCAGCTCGTGCGCGGCGTCGGGCGTGATCGGCAGCGAAAAGCGCAGGAAGCCGTAGGCGCCGAGCTTGAGCATGATCGCCGCCAGCACCACCGAGCCGCCGGTGGGCGCCTCGACGTGCGCGTCGGGCAGCCAGGTGTGCACCGGCCACATCGGCACCTTGACCGCGAAGGCGGCGAAAAACGCCAGGAACAACAGGATCTGCGGCGTCATCGCCAGCGGCGTGGCGCGCCAGACCGCTAGATCGAAGCTGCCGCCGGAGGCGTGGTACAGGTACACGAGCGCCACCAGCATCAGCAGCGAGCCGGCGAGCGTGTAGAGGAAGAACTTGAACGCCGCGTAGACGCGGTTGGCGCCGCCCCAGATGCCGATGATCACGTACATCGGGATCAGCGTTGCCTCGAAGAAGACGTAGAACAGCAGCGCGTCGGCGGCGGCGAACACGCCCACCATCAGTCCGGACAGGATCAGGAACGAGGCGTAGTACTGCGCCACCCGGGTTTCGATCACCTGCCAGCCGGCGATCACGACGATCACCGTGATGAAGGCGGTGAGCACGACGAACCAGACCGACAGTCCGTCCACGCCCAGGTGGTAGTGCGCGTTCAGGCGCTCGATCCAGACCACCTTCTCGACGAACTGCAGCCCGGGTTCGGCGACGTTGAAGCCGGAGATGAGCGGCAGCGTCACCAGCAACCCGAGCAGGCTTGCGGCCAGCGCCACCGCGCGCACCACCGGTGCCGCCTGGTCGCGGCCAACGGCGAGGATCAGCGATCCGAACAGGATCGGGATCCAGATCGCCAGGCTGAGCCAGGGGGCGGCGTGCATCGACGGCATGAGCTTCGGATCCGGCTAGCGCCCCGCCAGCGCCGGCCAGACGTAGGGCAGGGTCAGGAAGGCGAACAGGACGATCGCCACGCCGGCCAGCATCGCGAAGGCGTAGTGATAGATGTAACCCGACTGCAAGCGGCGCGAGACGAGCGCGATCCAAGCCACCAGTTGCGCGCTGCCGTTGACCGCCAGGCCGTCGATCAGGGTCTGGTCGCCGACGCGCCACAGCGCACGTCCCAGCCGGCGCGCGCCGTTCGAGAACACGACTTCGTTCACGTGGTCGAGGTAGTACTTGTTCTCCAGCACCCGGTGCAGGGTCGAAAAACGCAGCTTCAGCGCCTGCGCCAGGTCGGGCCGGCGCAGGTACAGGTACCAGGCGAGCCCGGCGCCGGCGAGCATCAGAACGAAGGGCACGCTGACCAGTCCGTGCAGTCCCATCGCCGTGGCGCCCGGGAACCAGGCCGCCAGTTCCTTCATCGCCGGGTGCTTGTCGAGGACGAAGATCGCGCCGTCGAAGAAGCCGCCGAACAGCATCTGCTCGACGGCGACGTAGCCGATCACCAGCGACGGGATCGCCAGCAGCACGAGCGGCATCGTCACCACCGCCGGCGACTCGTGCGGCGCGCCGCCGTGACCGTGGCCTTCGTGGCCGTCGTGGCCGCCGTGACCGTCGCCGACGGCGAAGCGCGGCTTGCCGTGGAACACCAGGAAGTACATGCGAAACGAATAGAAGGCGGTGATGAACACGCCCGCCAGGACCGCAAAGTAGGCGAAGTCGGCGCCCCAGATGGTGGCGTAGCCGGTGGCGATGATCACGCTGTCCTTCGAGTAGAAGCCGGACAGAAACGGCGTGCCGATCAGCGCCAGCGTGCCGATCAGCGCCGTGATCCAGGTCAGCGGCATGTACCTCCACAGGCCGCCCATCTCGCGGATGTCCTGCCGGTGGTGCATGCCGATGATCACGCTGCCGGCGGCGAGGAACAGCAGCGCCTTGAAGAACGCGTGCGTCATCAGATGGAAGATCGCCGCCGAGTAGGCCGAGGCGCCGAGCGCCACCGTCATGTAGCCGAGCTGCGACAGCGTCGAGTACGCGACCACGCGCTTGATGTCGTTCTGGACGATGCCGAGGATGCCCATGAACAGCGCCGTGATCGCGCCGGTGACGATCACCAGCGACAACGCCGCGTCCGACAGTTCGAACAGCGGCGACATGCGCGCCACCATGAAGATGCCCGCGGTCACCATCGTCGCCGCGTGAATCAGGGCCGAGATCGGCGTCGGACCCTCCATCGAGTCCGGCAGCCAGGTATGCAGCGGAAACTGCGCGCTCTTACCCATGGCGCCGATGAACAGGCACACGCAGATGACCGTGATCAGCAGCCAGTCGGTGCCGGGCAGCGTCTGCTGCGCCAGCGTGCCGGCGGCCTGGAACACGGTCGCGTAGTCGAGCGAGCCGACGTAGGCGTAGATCAGGGCGATGCCGAGCAGGAAGCCGAGGTCGCCGACGCGGTTGACCAGGAACGCCTTGAGGTTGGCGGCGATCGCGCTCGCTCGCCGGTACCAGAAGCCGATCAGCAGGTAGGACACCAGGCCGACCGCCTCCCAGGCGAAGAACAACTGCAGGAAGTTGTTGCTCATCACCAGCATCAGCATGCTGAAGGTGAACAACGAGATGTAGGCGAAGAAGCGCTGGTAGCCGGGGTCGTCGCGCATGTAGCCGACGGTGTAGATGTGCACCATCAGCGACACCGAGGTCACGACCAGCATCATGGTCGCGGTCAGGCTGTCGATCAGGAAGCCGACCGCGAGCGTCATCTCGCCGACCGTGGCCCAGGTGTAGACGTTGCCGTTGAAGGTGTTGCCGTGGTTGACGACGTCGTTGAACACGACCGCGCTGGCGATCGTCGCCACCAGCACGCCGAAGATGGTCACCGTGTGCGCGCCGGCACGCCCGAGCAGGCGGCCGCACAGGCCGGCCAGCAAGGCGGCCGCGAGCGGCGCCAGCGGCACCAGCAGGTAGATCTTCTGCATCGAGGTCATCGCCGCCTCCGGCCGGAAGCGGCGCGGCGCGGCGCGCCGGCGACAGAGTCAAGCGCGGGCGGCGGCATCGTCAGCCCTTGAGCGCGTCGAGTTCGTCGACGTTGATCGTCGACAGGTTGCGGAACAGGAGCACCAGGATCGCCAGGCCGATCGCCGCCTCGGCCGCCGCCACGGTCAGTATGAAGAACACGAACACTTGGCCGTGGAAGTCGCCCAGGTAGTGTGAGAAGGCGATGAAGTTGATGTTCACCGCCAGCAGCATCAGCTCGATCGACATCAGCAGCACGATCAGGTTGCGCCGGTTCAGGAAGATGCCGACCACGCCGATCGCGAACAGCAGCGCGCCGACGCCGAGGTACCAAGACAGGGACACCATAGGCTGCCGCTCTCCGCTATTTCTTCGCTTCCTGGGCGGCGGCGCGGCGCGCGATGGCGTCAGCGTCCTGGCGGTTGTCCGCCGCCACCGGCAGATCGACCAGACGCACGCGCTCCTCGCGCCGCACGCGCACCTGGCGGCCGACGTCCTGGTGCTTGCTGTCCTTGCGCGCGCGCAGGGTGAGCGCGATCGCGGCGACGATCGCCACCAGCAGGATGGTGCCGGCGATCTGCAGCGGGTAGACGTACTCGCTGAAGGTCAGGTGGCCGAGGGCCTCGATGTTGTTGACGTTGGCGATCCCGGGACCGGGCTCGCGCATCTGCTGCCAGCGGCCCTGGAACAGCACCAGGGCGAGCTGCAGCGCGATCAGCACGCCGACCACGGCCGCCACCGGCAGGTGCTTCCAGAAGCCGATCCGCAGGCGGTCGAGGTTGAGGTCGAGCATCATGACGACGAACAGGAACAGCACCATCACCGCGCCCACGTACACGAGCACGAGCACGATCGACAGGAACTCCGCCTTGAGCAGCATCCACAGGCAGGCGGCCGAGACGAAGGCAAGCACCAGATACAGAACCGCGTGCACCGGGTTGCGCGCGGTGATCACGCGCAGCGCCGCGAACAGCAGCACGGCGGCGAAGATTAGGAACAGCAGGGTCTTGGCGTCCATGAAAGCCTGCTCAGCGGTATCGGGCGTCGGCCTCGCGCGCGGCGGCGATCTCGCGCTCGTAGCGGTCACCGATCGCCAGCAGCATGTCTTTCGTGTACACGAGGTCGCCGCGCCGCTCGCCGTGGTACTCGAGCAGGCCGGTCTCGACGATCGAATCGACCGGGCAGCTCTCTTCGCAGTAGCCGCAGAAGATGCACTTGGTCAGGTCGATGTCGTAGCGGGTGGTGCGGCGCGTGCCGTCGGCGCGCTGCTCGCTCTCGATCGTGATCGCCAGCGCCGGACACACGGCCTCGCACAGCTTGCAGGCGATGCAGCGCTCTTCGCCGTTCGGGTACCGTCGCAGCGCATGCAGGCCGCGGAAGCGCGGTGACTGCGGCGTCTTTTCCTCCGGGTACTGAATGGTGATCTTGCGCGCGAAGAAGTAGCGGCCGGTGATCGCCATGCCCTTGAGCAGCTCCTTCAGGAGCAGGCTGCCGAGGAACTCGTTGATCGCGCCCATGTGAGGTCCAGCCTATGGCGGTCTAGCGTTTAGCGTCCAGCGATGCTGCGGCCGGCGGCGTCGCGCCGGAGGCCGCACGCTCGGCGTTCGACGAATGGCCCCAGGGCGTCTGCATCCAGATCGCGATCAGGACCAGCCAGCCGAGAGTGATCGGGATGAACACCTTCCAGCCCAGACGCATGATCTGGTCGTAGCGGTAGCGCGGGAACGAGGCGCGAAACCAGATAAACAGCGACACCACGGCGAACACCTTGGCGAAGAGCCAGAACCAGTTGGCGAGCGAGTCGAACCAGGGCGGAAAGTCGACGCCGAGCAGCAGCTCGAGGTTGATCGGCGCCGCCCAGCCGCCGAGGAACATGATCGTCGCCACGGTCGACAGCAGGATGATGTTCGCGTACTCGGCGAGGAAGAACACGGCAAAGCTCATCCCCGAGTACTCGACCATGTGGCCGGCGACGATCTCGCTCTCGCCCTCGACCACGTCGAAGGGATGGCGGTTGGTCTCGGCCACGGCCGCGACGACGTAGATCACGAACAGCGGCAGCAAGGGCAGCCAGTTCCACGACAGGAAGGTGAGCCCGCGCTCGGCGAACCAGCCCTGGTTCTGGCCAACGACGATCCCGGTCAGGTTCATCGTCCCCGACACCAGCAGCACCGCCACCAGAACGAAGCCCATCGCCAGTTCGTAGCTGACCATCTGCGCCGCCGCGCGCATGCTGCCGAGGAACGCGTACTTCGAGTTCGACGCCCAGCCGGCGATGATCACGCCGTAGACGCCGACCGAGGTCACCGCCATCACGAACAGCAGTCCAGCGTTGATGTCGGCCAGCACCAGCCCGGGGCCGAAGGGGATCACCGCCCAGGCGGCGAGCGCCGGCATCAGCACCAGCACCGGCGCCAGGTAGAACAGCGGCCGGTCCGCTTGCGACGGCGTGATCACTTCCTTGAAGATCAGCTTGATCGCATCGGCGATCGGCTGCAGCAGACCCCAGGGACCGACGCGATTCGGGCCGATGCGCACGTGCATCCAGCCGATCATCTTGCGTTCCCAGTAGGTCAGATAGGCGACGCACAGCAGCACCGGCACCAGCACGACGACGATCTGGATCAGCGTCCAGGCCACGATCCAGGCCGGAGCGAGCATCTGGCTACCGCCGGCGACCAGGGCGTCCATCAGGCACGCTCCACGGCAACGGCGCCGAACATCGCCCCCAGGGTGCTGGTGGCGGCATGGCCGGCCGGCACGCGCAGCACGCCGTCGGCGAGGCGCTGGTCGAGCGCGACCTCGAGCAGCGCCGCAGCCTCGCCCTGGCGCACGCGCGCCTGGTCGCCGGGCGCCAGGCCGGCGCGCGCCAGCGTGGCGCGATTGGCACTGAGCTTCGGCCGCCGTGCGGCGGCGGTCTTCTGCAACGACTCGGCGCGGCGCACCAGCGGATCGACGCAGTACAGCGGCACTTCGGCCAGGCGCTCGAACTCGGGCGTGGCGGACGCCGGCAGCGCCGGCGCCAGGTCGATGCGGCCGTCGAGCCGATCGGCACCGAGCGGCGGCAGCGCCGCGCGCAGCGCCTCCGGGGTGTCGAACTCGAAGCCCGGCAGATCGAGCCGCGAGCCGAGCACGCGCAGGACCTTCCAGCCCGGCCGCGCCTCGCCCGGCGGCGCCGCGGCGCCGTGGAACGACTGCACGCGGCCCTCGGTATTGACGAAGGTGCCCGAGGTCTCGAAGAACGAGGCGATCGGCAGGATCGCATCGGCGTACTCGAGCGCGCCGTTGCGATACATCGAAAACGAGATCACGGTGTCGGCGGCGGCGAGCGCGCGCAGCGCCAGCGTCGGATCGGCGCAGTCGTACTCGGGCTCAAGGTTCCACAGGAGGTAGGCGCGGCGCGGCTGCTCGAGCATCGCGCGCGCATTCAGGCCGCCCTTGACCGGCAGCGCCTCGACCAGATGGCCGCCGACGCTGTTGGCGCTCTCGCCGAGCACGCCGAAGACGGCGCCGCTCGCCTGCGCGATCCACTGCGCCAGTGCCTGGATCGGCGCCGCCTGCGGGCTGTGCAGCGCGCCGTTGCCGAGCAGCACCGCGGCGCGGCTGCCGCCGGCAAGGCTGGCGGCGATGCGCTGCGCGTCCTCGCCCGCGCTCACCTGCGCCACCGGCGCCGGCACGCCCTTGATCCGCGCCAGCGCGGCGGCGATCTCGGCCAGCGCCCGCGGCCAGACCGACGGGGCGACGATCGCGCGCGCAGCGACCGGCAGCAGCAGGTCGTCGTCGGCCGCGTGCACGACGCTCACCTGGCAGCCGCGCCGGGCGGCGGCGCGCACGCGCGCCGACAGCAGCGGCTGGTCGGTGCGCAGGAACGATCCCACCAGCAGCAGGCGGTCGAGGTCGTTGATCGCCGCCACCGGCATGCCGAGCCAGGGTGCACCGCGCCGCCGGCCGTCGGCCGAGAAGTCGCTCTGGCGCAGGCGAAAGTCGATGTTGTCGCCGCCCAGGCCGCGCACCAGCCGGCCGAGGAGAAACAGTTCTTCCAGCGTCGCGCCGGGCGCGGCGAGCGCGCCGATCGCATCGGCGCCGTGCGCGGCGCGCACCTGGCGCAGCGCGTGGCTCGCGTAGTCGAGCGCGTCGTTCCAGTCGACCTCGCGCCACTGCCCGCTCTGCTTGAGCATCGGCCGCGCCAGGCGGTCGGCCGCGTACAGGCCCTCGTAGCTGAAGCGGTCGCGGTCGGACAGCCAGCACTCGTTGACCGCCTCGTTGGCAAAGGGCAGCACGCGCAGCACGCGCTGGCCCTTGACCTGGACGATCAGGTTGCTGCCCAGCGCGTCGTGGCCGGCGACACTGCGCCGGCGCCCCAGCTCCCAGGCGCGCGCGGCGTAGCGGAACGGCTTGCTGGTGAGGGCGCCGACCGGGCACAGGTCGATCATGTTGCCGGACAGTTCGTGATCGATGCTGCGATCGACGAAGGCGAGGATCTCGGCGTGCTCGCCGCGCCCGGCCATCCCCAGTTCCATCTGGCCGGCGATCTCGCGCCCGAAGCGCACGCAGCGCGTGCAGTGGATGCAGCGGCTCATCTCCTCGGCCGCGATCAGCGGGCCGAGCGACTTGTGGAACACGACGCGCTTGGGCTCGGCGTAGCGGCTCGCCGAGGCGCCGTAGCCGACCGCCAGATCCTGCAACTGGCACTCGCCGCCCTGGTCGCAGATCGGGCAGTCAAGCGGATGGTTGATCAGCAGGAACTCCATCACCGCCTTCTGCGCCTGCTTGGCGCGCTCGCTCGCGGTGTGCACGACCATCCCCTGCGTCACCGGTGTGGCGCAGGCCGGCAGCGGCTTGGGCGCCTTCTCGACCTCGACCAGGCACATGCGGCAGTTGGCGGCGATCGACAGCTTCTTGTGGTAGCAGAAGTGCGGCACGTAGATGTCGAGCCGCGACGCGGCCTCCATCACCGTGCTGCCTTCCGGCACCGCGACCTTGCGGCCGTCGATTTCGACTTCAACCATAGGAGGCTTCCGGCACCAGGCAGCGCTTGTGCTCGATGTGGTGCTCGAACTCCGAGCGGAAGTGCTTGACGAAGGCGCGCACCGGCATCGCCGCGGCGTCGCCCAGGGCGCAAATCGTTCGACCCTGGATGTTGTCGGCGAGCGAGTTCAGCAGCTCGAGGTCCTCGGGGCGACCGCGGCCGGTCTCGATCCGGTGCACGACCCGGTACAGCCAGCCGGTGCCCTCGCGGCACGGCGTGCACTGGCCGCAGGACTCCTCGTAATAGAAGTAAGAAAGCCGCTCGAGACACCTGACCATGCAGCGCGTCTCGTCCATCACGATCACCGCGCCCGAACCGAGCATCGACCCGGCCTTGGCGATCGAGTCGTAGTCCATGTCGGTGGCCATCATCACTTCGCCCGGCAGCACCGGCATCGACGAGCCGCCCGGGATCACCGCCTTGATCCGGCGCCCGCCGCGCATGCCGCCGGCCAGTTCGAGCAGCTTGGCGAAGGGCGTGCCCAGCGGCACTTCGTAGTTGCCGGGACGCTCGACATCGCCCGAGACCGAGAAGATCTTGGTGCCGCCGTTGTTCGACTTGCCGAGCGCGAGGTAGGCGTCGCCGCCGTGGTTGACGATGTAGGGGACGGCGGCGAAGGTCTCGGTGTTGTTGATCGTCGTCGGCTTGCCGTACAAGCCGTAGCTCGCCGGAAACGGCGGCTTGAAGCGCGGCTGGCCCTTCTTGCCTTCGAGCGACTCGAGCAGCGCCGTCTCCTCGCCGCAGATGTAGGCGCCGTAGCCGTGCACCGCGTGCAGTTCGAACGAGAAACCGGAACCGAGCACGCGCTGGCCCAGATAGCCGGCGGCACGCGCCTCGTCGAGCGCCTGCTGGAAGCGCTCGTACTCGGCCCAGATCTCGCCGTGGATGTAGTTGTAGCCGACGCTGGCGCCGATGGCGTAGGCGGCGATCGCCATACCCTCGATCACGATGTGCGGGTTGTAGCGAAGGATGTCGCGATCCTTGAAGGTTCCAGGCTCGCCCTCGTCCGAGTTGCACACCAGGTACTTCTGACCCGGGAACTGGCGCGGCATGAAGCTCCACTTGAGCCCGGTCGGAAAACCGGCGCCGCCGCGACCGCGCAGCGCGCTCTTCTTGACCTCGGCGATCACCGCCTCCGGAGTGACCGCCTCGGCCAGGATCTTGCGCAGCGCCGAGTAGCCGCCGCGGCGTTCGTAGTCGGCCAGATGCCAGTTCTCGCCGTCGAGCCCGGCCAGGATCACCGGGCTGATGTGGCGGCCGTGGAAGCAGGTCTGCGCGCTCATTTGTCCGCTGCTCCCGCCGGCCCGGAGTCCTTCAGCTCGTCGAGCAACGCATCGAGCTTGTCGTGACTCATGAAGCTGCACATGCGGTGGTTGTTGACCAGCAGCACCGGCGCGTCGCCGCAGGCGCCCAAGCACTCGCCTTCCTTGAGCGTGAAGTCGCCGTCGGCGCTGGTCTCGCCGAAGTCGATGCCAAGCCGGCGCCGCAGGTGCGCGGCGGCGGCGGTCGCGCCCGACAGCGCACACGGCAGATTGGTGCACACGGTGAGCTTGTGGCGGCCGACCGGATCGAGGTCGTACATCGCGTAGAAGCTTGCCACCTCGTAGACCGCGATCGCCGGCATGCCGAGCACGGCGGCGACCTCTTCGATCAGCTCCTTGCGCAGCCAGCCGTGCTCGAGCTGCGCGATCTGCAGCGCCGCCATCACCGCCGACTGGCGCCGCTCGGGCGGGAACTTCGCCGCCTCGCGCTCGATGCGCGCCAGCGCCTCGGCCGACAGCAGCTTCGGCGAAGGTTCGTTGCGGGACACGGGATCCATGCGCTCTACCGGTCGATCTCGCCGAACACGATGTCCTGGGTGCCGATGATCGCCACCGCGTCGGCCAGCATGTGGCCGCGCGCCATCTCGTCGAGCGACTGCAGATGGGCGAAGCCGGGGGCGCGGATCTTCAGCCGGAACGGCTTGTTGGCGCCGTCGCTCACCAGGTAGATGCCGAACTCGCCCTTCGGATGCTCGACCGCCGCGTAGGCCTCGCCCGGCGGCACGTGCATGCCCTCGCTGAACAGCTTGAAGTGGTGGATCAGCTCTTCCATGTTCGACTTCATCTCGACCCGCGACGGCGGCGCCACCTTGTGGTCGTCGCTGATCACCGGACCCGGGTGGGCGCGCAGCCAGTCGACGCACTGCTCGATGATCCGGTTCGACTGGCGCATCTCCTCGACCCGCACCAGATAGCGGTCGTAGCAGTCGCCGTTGCGGCCGACCGGCACCTCGAACTGCACCCGGTCGTAGACCTCGTAGGGTTGCTTCTTGCGCAGGTCCCATTCGACGCCGGAACCGCGCAGCATCGGCCCGGTGAAGCCCATCTGCAGCGCCCGTTCGGGCGAGACCACGCCGATGCCGACCAGGCGCTGCTTCCAGATCCGGTTGTCGGTGAGCAGCGTCTCGTACTCGTCGACGCAGGCCGGGAAGCGGCGGCTGAAGTCTTCGATGAAGTCGAGCAGCGAGCCCTGGCGGTTCTCGTTCAGGCGCGCCGTCTCCTTGGCGCCGCGGTACTTGCTCGGCTGGTACTGCGGCATGCGCTCGGGCAGGTCGCGATAGACGCCGCCCGGGCGGTAGTAGGCGGCGTGCATGCGCGCGCCGGACACCGCCTCGTACATGTCCATCAGGTCTTCGCGCTCGCGAAACGCGTACAGGAACACCGCCATGGCGCCGACGTCCAGGCCGTGCGCGCCGATCCACAGCAGGTGATTGAGCAGGCGCGTGATCTCGTCGAACAGCACGCGGATGTACTGGGCACGCAGCGGCACTTCGAGGCCGAGCAGCTTCTCGATCGCCATCACGTAGCCGTGCTCGTTGGCCATCATCGACACGTAGTCGAGCCGATCCATGTACGGCACCGACTGGATGAACGTTCGCGTCTCGGCCAGCTTCTCGGTCGCGCGGTGCAGCAGGCCGATGTGCGGATCGGCGCGCTGGATCACCTCGCCGTCGAGCTCGAGCACCAGCCGCAGCACCCCGTGCGCCGCCGGATGCTGGGGACCAAAGTTGAGCGTGTAATTCTTGATCTCGGCCACGGTCAGCGCCCCTGCCCGTAGCTGTCTTCGCGGATCACCCGCGGCACGATCTCGCGCGGCTCGATCGACACCGGCTGGTAGACGACGCGCCGCTCGCCCGGGTCGTAGCGCATCTCGACGTGACCCGAGATCGGGAAGTCCTTGCGGAACGGGTGGCCGACGAAGCCGTAGTCGGTCAGGATCCGGCGCAGGTCGGGGTGGCCGTCGAAGACGATGCCGTAGAGATCGAAGGCCTCGCGCTCGTACCAGTTGACCGCGGACCAGACGTCGACCACTGAGGCGAGCAGCGGCAGATCGTCGTCCGGGCAGAAGCAGCGCAGTCGCAGCCGCCAGTTGTGCGCCAGCGACAGCAGGTGCAGAACGACCGCGAAGCGAGGACCCGACCGCGTGCCGTCGCCGAAGCCCAGGTAATCGACCCCGCACAGGTCGACGCACTGCTCGAAGCCCAGGCGCGGATCGTCGCGCAGCCTCAGGCAGGCGTCGCGATAGGCAGCGGCATCGACTTCGGCGGTCACTTCCGCCAGCGCCGCGCGCGTGCGCAGGCGCTCGCCGAACGCGGCGCGCAGTTGCTCGACCAGGGTCTCGAGGCGCGTCATCAGTTCAGCGCGCGATCGTGTGCGTGCGGCGGATCTTGTTCTGCAACTGGATGATTCCGTAGATCAGCGCCTCGGCCGTCGGCGGGCAGCCGGGCACGTAGACGTCGACCGGAACGATGCGGTCGCAGCCGCGCACCACCGAGTAGCTGTAGTGGTAGTAGCCGCCGCCGTTGGCGCACGAGCCCATGCTCAGCACCCAGCGCGGCTCGGCCATCTGGTCGTAGACCTTGCGCAGCGCCGGCGCCATCTTGTTGCACAGGGTGCCGGCGACGATCATCACGTCGCTCTGGCGCGGACTGGGGCGGAAGAAGATGCCGAAGCGGTCGAGGTCGTAGCGCGCGGCGCCGGCATGCATCATCTCGACCGCGCAGCAAGCCAGGCCGAAGGTCATCGGCCACATCGAGCCGGTCTTGCTCCAGTTGACCAGCTTGTCGACGCTGGTGGTGACGAAGCCCTGGTTCAGCACGCCTTCGATGCCCATGTCGATGCTCCCGCGCGGCCTGCTCGGACTACTCCCAGTCGAGCGCGCCCTTCTTCCACTCGTAGGCGAAACCGACCGTGAGGATCGCCAGGAACACCATCATCGACCAGAAGCCGATGCCCCAGGCCGGCAGATCGCCGAGGATCACCGCCCACGGGAACAGGAACGCGATCTCCAGATCGAACAGGATGAACAGGATCGCGATCAGGTAGTAGCGCACGTCGAACTGCATGCGCGCGTCCTCGAAGGCTTCGAAGCCGCACTCGTAGGGCGAGAGCTTCTCCGGGTCGGGCCGGCTCGGACCGACCAGCTTGCCGATGATCAGCGGGCCGGCACCGACGGCCAGTCCGACCAGGATGAACAGCAGGACCGGCAGGTAGCTCTCGAGGTTCACGGGTGGGCCTTGGAGTCGTTCGCGCAATCCACCGCCGGGCCCGCCTCGATCGCCTCCGGTGCATGCGGCCATTCAACCGCCGATGCCCTCGCGATGTCCGCCGACGCCCGGTGCAGCCAAGCCCTTGCTCGCGCCTCGACCGCAGGTTCCTCTGGTGGTGCCCACGGTGCGACTCGAACGCACACGGCTTGCGCCGCCACCCCCTCAAGATGGTGTGTCTACCAATTCCACCACGTGGGCAAAGCGCGCGGATTCTACTCGAACCGCTGCGTGCGCCGCGCTGCAACAGCCGCGCGCGCGACCGAGTTATCGCCTGTGAACGAGCCGCTACTTACTTCGGAATATCGGCCTTGCCGGGCGCCACGGGCGCAGGCACCGAACCGGGGGCTGCGGGCGGCGCTCCGGCCGGCGCGGGAACGCCGTCGACCGGCCGCGGGACTGCGCCCTGCTTGCCCGCGTCCTGCATCGGACCCATGACGCCGCCGCGCTCGGGCGCGGGCACGCGCTGCGAAGTCGCGATGTAGGCCAGACCGAGCGTCGCGAGGAAAAAGATCGTCGCCGTCACCGCGGTGCTGCGCGACAGGAAGTTCGCCGATCCGGTGGCGCCGAACAGGCTGCCCGAGGCGCCGCCGCCGAAGGCCGCGCCCATGTCGGCGCCCTTGCCTTGCTGCAGCAGCACCAGCACGATGACCGTGATCGCGCACAGCGACAGCACGACGATCAGAACGGTGTTCAACAGGTCCATTCGCAACTCCTTCAATCGATGTTCAGGCGCGCTACCCGCAATCGGCGCGCGCTGCTGTCAGGCGGCGGCGCAGATCGCCAGGAAATCCTTCGCCAACAGCGAGGCGCCGCCAATCAACCCTCCGTCGATGTCCGGCTGGGCGAAAAGTTCCGCCGCGTTGGCCGGCTTGACGCTGCCACCGTACAGCAGGCGCGTGCGCGCCGCCGCCGGCGCATCGGTCGCCGCCAGCCGGGCGCGGATCGCCGCGTGCGCTTCCTGCGCCTGCGCGGCAGCCGCAGTGCGACCGGTGCCGATCGCCCACACCGGCTCGTAGGCGATCGCGCCGCTGCGCAACTGCGCCGGCGGGCAGCGCGCCAGCACGGCGTCGAGCTGCGCCGCGATCACGTCGATCGTGCGCCCGGCCTCGCGCTCGGCGAGCGTCTCGCCGACGCACACGATCGGCCGCAGCCCGAGCGCAAGCGCGCGCGCGGCCTTGGCCGCCACCAATTCGTTCGTCTCGCCGTGCAGCGCGCGCCGCTCGGAGTGGCCGACGATCACCCAGTTGCAGCCGACATCGGCGAGCATCTCGGCCGCGACCTCGCCGGTGAAGGCACCCGGCGCCTCGACGCTCAGGTCCTGCGCGCCGGGCGCCGCCCCGACAGCAGCCAGGTCCCGCGCCAGTTGCTCGAGATAGACGAACGGCGCGCACACGACCACTTCGCAGCCGGGCGCGGCAGCGGCGCGAAATTCGGCCACCCAGGCCGCGTTGGCAGCCAGGCTGCCGTTCATCTTCCAGTTGGCGACGACGAGTTTGCGGCGCACGACGGCGGTCCCGAAGCGTGCAATTCTAAGAGGCGAGCGCGACCGCGCGCGGCGCCGGGACTTCTGCCGCACGGTGCGAGACCGCGAGCACGATCTTGCCGATGTGCTCGCCCGACTCCATCAGCGCGTGCGCGTCGGCCGCCTGCGCCAGAGCGAAGCTGCGAAACAGCATCGGCTTGATCCGGCCCGCCTCGACCAGCGGCCAGACGACGCTGCGCAGCCGGCGCGCGACTTGCGCCTTGAAGGCGACCGATCGCGGCCGCAGCGTCGAGCCGGTGATCGTCAGGCGCCGGCGCAGCACGGCGCCGGCGTCGATCCGACCCGTCGCCCCGCCCTGGGTGGCGATGATCAGCAGCCGGCCGTCGTCGGCCAGACAGGCGATCTCACGCGCCAGGTAGTCGCCGGCCACCATGTCGAGGATCAGGTCGACGCCGCGACCGCCGGTGGCCTCGTTGACCACGGCGACGAAGTCCTCGCGCCGATGGTCGATCGCGCGCCGCGCGCCCAGCGCCTCGCAGGCGCGGCACTTGCGCTCTCCGCCCGCGGTCGCGTAGACGACATGGCCGAGCGTCGCCGCCAGTTGGATCGCCGCCACGCCGATGCCGCTGGCGCCGCCGTGCACGAGCAGCGTCTCGCCGGGGGCGAGCCGGCCGCGGTCGAAGACGTTGCTCCAGACGGTGAAGTAGGTCTCGGGCAGTCCGGCGGCCTCGGCGAACGACAGCCCGCGCGGCACCGGCAGCACCTGGCCGACCGGCGCCAGGCAGTGCTCGGCGTACCCGCCGCCGGCGACCAGCGCGCACACCGGATCGCCGATCTGCAGGTCGCTGCCCTGCAGGTCGCCGCCTTCGACCGTGCCGGCGACCTCGAGGCCGGGCAGGTCACTGGCGCCCGGCGGCGGCGCGTAGGCGCCCTTGCGCTGCAGGACGTCCGGGCGATTGACGCCGGCGGCGTGGACGCGGATCAGGACCTCGCCGGCGCCGGCGATAGGCGGCGGACGCTCGCAGGGGCGCAGCACCTCGGGGCCGCCGGGTTCGCGGATCTCGACTGCGCGCATGACGGCGGCGGGCGGCGAGGCGATCGGCGCGTGCCGCGGTCCGGCTGCGAGCGGCAGCTGCCGACTACTGCGAGGCGGCCGCGGCCACCTCGGCAGCGGCGGCCTTCATCGACAGGCGAACGCGGCCCTTCTCGTCGGCCTCGATCACCTTGACCTTCACCTGTTGGCCTTCCTTCAGGTAGTCGGCCACCGCATTGACGCGTTCGTTGGCGATCTGCGAGATGTGCAGCAGGCCATCCTTGCCCGGCAGGATCTGCACGATGGCGCCGAAGTCGAGCAGGCGCAGCACGGTGCCGTCGTAGACCTTGCCGACCTCGACCTCGGCGGTCAGCTCGCGGATCCGGCGTTCGGCCTCGCGGCCCTTGTCGAGGTCGACGCTGGCGATCGTGATCGAGCCGTCGTCCTCGATGTCGATCTGGGTGCCGGTCTCCTCGGTCAGCGCGCGGATCACCGAGCCGCCCTTGCCGATCACGTCGCGGATCTTCTCCGGGTTGATCTTCATCTTGATCATGCGCGGCGCAAAGGCCGAGAGTTCGCCGCGCGGCGCCTCCATCGCTTCCTGCATCTTCTGCAGGATGTGCATCCGGCCTTCCTTGGCCTGCGCCAGCGCCACCTGCATGATCTCCTTGGTGATGCCCTCGATCTTGATGTCCATCTGCAGGGCGGTCACGCCGCTGGCGGTACCGGCGACCTTGAAGTCCATGTCGCCGAGGTGATCCTCGTCGCCGAGGATGTCGGTCAGCAC
>JBBIST010000004.1:0-85731 GCA_037441125.1 Burkholderiales bacterium | reverse complement strand
ACTACGACAAGGAGAAGCTGCAGGAGCGCCTGGCCAAGCTGGCCGGCGGCGTGGCGGTGATCCGCGTCGGCGCGCCGTCCGAGGCCGAGATGAAGGCCAAGCGCGAAGCGCTCGACGACGCGATCAGCGCCACCAAGGCGGCGGTGGCCGAAGGCATCGTCGCCGGCGGCGGTCTGGCGCTGCTGCGTTGCGTGCCGGCGCTGGCCGACGAGGAGGCGCGCTGCAGCGGCGACGAGAAGACCGGCGTGGCGATCCTCAGGCGCGCGCTCGAGGCGCCGGCGCGGCAGATCGCCGAGAACTCGGCGGTCGACGACGGCGTCGTGGTCGCCAAGATGCTCGAAGGCAGCGGCAACCTCGGCTTCGACGCCGCGCGCAACCAGTACGTCGACCTGGTCGAGGCCGGCATCATCGACCCGACCAAGGTGGTGCGCGTCGCTCTCGAAAACGCGGTGTCGGTGGCGAGCCTGCTGCTGCTCACCGAGGCGACGATGACCGAGATCGAGGAGGCCACGAAGGGCACTGCGCGCGAGGCCGAGGCGCCGATGTGAAGCGGCGATGCGCGATCAATGCGGGCAACGCCGGACCGCGGCATCGACGAACGCCGGCTCTGCGGCAAAGTGTGCTGGTAGCATCGCCGGCGGAGAATGACGATGGTGATCACGGTCCAACCGCTGACAGCCGACGATCTGCTCGCCTTGCCGGACGACGGCTTTCGCTACGAGCTGGTCGACGGGGAGTTGAGGAAAATGGCGCCGGCGGGATCGCAGCACGGTCGGATAACGCACAAGATCGAGATCGACCTCGGGCGGTACGTCGAGGCCAACGACCTCGGTGTCGTCTTCGCCGCCGAGACCGGGTTCAGACTGCGCAGCAACCCCGACACGGTGCGCGCCCCCGACGTCGCCTTCGTTGCGAAGAAGCGCTACGAGCAAGTCGGCGATGTGCCTGGGTATTGGCCCGGCGCACCCGATCTGGCGATCGAGGTTCTGTCGCCCGGCGACAACTACGCCGAGATCGAAGAGAAAGTCTTCGACTGGCTCGACGCCGGCTGCCGGCTGGTGATCGTTCTGAATCCGCGCAAGCACACCGCGACCGCCTATCGCTCGCGCGCCAGCATCCGCGTCTATACGGACACCGAGACGCTCGATGCCGGCGACGCGGTGTCCGGCTGGACCTTCCCGGTCGCGCGCGCGTTTGCGTAACTACTCGCCCGCCGAAGCACCGCGCACGGGCGGCCGCTTTCGACCGGCTCCCCGGCTGCACTTCTGAATGTCGGTGGAATCAGTCTTCACCGGCGCCGTGCCGGCCCGGGCGCGCGCGCGGGCGGCGGCGCCGGAAGCGTGGCTCGCCGCGGCGAAGTGCCGCATACTCGTCGACCCGGCGCGCGATGCGGCCGTTCAGGCTGCCCGCCTCCCACGGCGGCTCGCTGCGGCCGGCGACTGCGCCGGTCAGCAACTCGATCGCCTCGTCGATCGTCTCCACTGCGTACACGCAAAAGCGACCGGCGGCGGCCGCCGCGACCACGTCGTCGCGCAGCATCAGGTGCTGGACGTTGGCGGCGGGGATGATGACCCCGTGCGCGCCGTCCAGTCCGCGCGCCGCGCACAGGTCGTAAAAGCCCTCGATCTTTTCGTTGATCGCGCCCACCGCCTGCACGCGGCCGAGCTGGTTGACCGATCCGGTGACCGCCAGCGACTGGCGCACCGGTGCCTCGGCGAGCGACGACATCAGCGCCGCCAGCTCGGCCAGCGACGCGCTGTCGCCCTCGACGCGGCTGTAGGTCTGTTCGAATACCAGGCTGGCGACGATCGAGTGCGGCGCGAACTCGGAGTAGCGCGCCGCCAGAAACGAGGCCAGGATTAGCACGCCCTTCGAGTGCACGGAGCCGCCGAGTTCGGTCTCGCGCTGAACGTCGATCACGCGCCCTTCGCCGAAGCGGGTGGTGGCGGTGATCCGGGTCGGCTCGCCGAACAGCCAGCCGCCGGCCGCGTACACCGCCAGCCCGTTGACCTGGCCGATGCGGCTGCCTTCGGTGTCGATCAGCAACGTGCCGCGCAGGATCGCCTCCTGCACCCGCTCGTGCAGGCGACTGGCGCGGTGGCGCCGGGCGCCGATCGCGGCGTCGATCGCGGCGGCGTCGATCGCACCGGCGCCGGCGGCGCGCTGCGCATGGTCGGCCTCGACCGCGACGTCGATCAGATCGCGCACGCGCGCGCTCATCCGGCCGGCGTCGCCGGCCTGGCGCGCGGCATGATCGATCAGCCGCGCCAGCGCACCGGCCTGCAGCGGCAGCAGTTGCGCGCGGCGCGCGTGCGTGGCGACCACGCCCGCGAGCGCGCGCTGCATCGGCTCGTTGCGCGGGAAGTCCTCGGACAGGTCGGCACCGATGCGGAACAGCTCGTCGAACTCCGGATCGAAGCGCGCCAGCAGTTCGTACAGCTCGCGTTCGCCGACCAGGATCACCTTGACCTCGAGAGGGATCGGCTGCGGCTCGAGGCGCACCGTCGACACCAGCCCGTAGATCTCGGCCAGCGACTCGATGCGCACTTCGCGTCGCGCCAGCGCGCGCTTGAGCGCCGCCCAGGCGAAGGGCTGGGTGAGCAGCTTCACGGCATCGAGCAGCAGGTAGCCGCCGTTGGCGCGGTGCAGGCTGCCGGCCTGGATCAGCGTGAAGTCGGTCATCAGCGTGCCCAGCCGCGCCACGTAGTCGACGCGGCCGAGCAGGTTCGGATAGGCGGGCAGATCCTCGACCACCAGTGGATCGGCGGCCGCCGCCGCATCGATCAGCAGGTTCACCTCGTAGCGGCGCAGGCGCTGCGGCGCCGTCGGGTCGCCCTCGCCGTCGCCGTCGCGGTGGCGGAAGTCGTCGGCGTTGTCGATCACGTCGGCCTGCACCGCCTCCAGGTAGGCGAGCACGCGCGGCAGGTCGGCGTACTGCGTTTTGAGCTCGTCGACGGCGTGGCCGACCGCAAGCAGCGTCATCGAGCGGTTCAGCGCCCGCACCCGCTCCAGGCGCTCCTGGCGCAGCCTCATCTGCGCGCGCAGCGTGCGCGTGAGCTTGTCCTGCATCGCCTCCATCGCCTGCTGGATCCGGCTGCGCTCGGCCGGCGGCAGCGCTTCGAACTCCTCGGGCGACATCACCTCGCCGTCCTTGTGCGGGGCGAAGGTGAAGCCGGCCGGCGTGCGCACCATGGCGATGCCGTGCGCGCCCGCCTCCTCGACGATCGCCTGCAGCGCCTGCGCCGCACGGCCGTTGATCTCGGCGTTGATGCGCTCGAACTCGGTCGTGTACTGGTCGGACTCGAACACCGCCGGGATCACCGTGCGCAGCGTGTCGACCAGTTGCCGCAGGTCGGTGCGCAGCCGGGCGCCGCGCCCGGCCGGCAGCTCGAGCGCGAGCGGCCGGCCGGCCTGCTCGAAGTTGTGCACGTAGACCCAGTCGCTGCGCGCGCGCAGCGGCGTGTTGCGACAGCGGGCGTCGATCGCCTGGCGCACGATCGCGCGCCGGCCGCTGCCCGGCGCGCCCATGACGAACAGGTGGTAGCCGGGCTGGGTCATCGCCAGGCCGAGCTCGACCGCGGCGCGCGCCCGGTCCTGGCCAATGACGACGTCGATCTCGGGCAGTTCGCTGCTTAGCGAGCAGCCGAGCGAAGCCGGATCGCAGCGCGAACTGAGGCGCGCCGCCGCCAGCAGGCTGCGCGCCGGCTGATCCGGCGCGCCTTGCGGTTCATTGAGCGAAGTTCCCATCGGCGACCCGGTATCGGCAATCGGCGCTTGCGCGCTGCCGACCTCACGCTAGGCGGCGCAGGTGACTGGCGCTTGATCGCAGTCAAGCGCGGCGGCTGCGCCCGCGCCTGCCTTGCAAACGCCTGCGACCGCCGGCTCAGCGATAGGCCAGCCCCATCGCCTCGCGCACGTCGCCCAGCGTCTCCTGCGCCGCGGCGCGCGCGCGCGCGCAGCCGTCGGCGACGATCTCGCGCAGCAACTGCGGCCGGTCGAGGAACGGCTGCGCCCGCTCGCGCCACGGCTGCTGCTCAGCCAGCATCGCCTCGATCACCGGCTGCTTGCAGTCGAGGCAGCCGATGCCGGCGCTGCGGCAGCCGCGCTCGACCCAGTCGCGCGTCTCGGCGCCGCTGTAGACCAGATGCAACTGCCACACCGGGCAGCGCTGCGGCTCGCCCGGGTCGGTGCGGCGCACGCGCGCCGGATCGGTCGGCATGCGGCGCAGCTTCTCGGCGAGCGCTTTCGGCTGCTCGCGCATCAGCACCGCGTTGCCGTAACTCTTGCTCATCTTGGCGCCGTCCAGGCCGGGCAGCTTCGGTGTTTCGGTCAGGCGCGCCGCCGGCTCGACCAGGATCGTGCGGCTGGTGCCTTCCAGATAGCCGGCGATGCGCTCGCGCTCGGTCTGCGACAGGCCGGCGGCGGCGGCCACCAGTGCGCGGCCGGCCGCCCGCGCCTCGGCGTCGCCGTCCCGCTGCCAGCGGATGCGCGCCTGCTCGAAGGCCGCGGCCGACCGGTCGCCGAGCTTCTTCAGCACCGCCTGCGCTTTCTCCTCGAAGCCGGGCTCGCGGCCAAACAGGTGATTGAAGCGGCGCGCGATCTCGCGCGTCATCTCTATGTGCGGCACCTGGTCCTCGCCGACCGGAACCCGGGTGGCGCGGTAGATCAGGATGTCGGCCGCCTGCATCAGCGGGTAGCCGAGGAAACCGTAGGTCGAGAGATCCTTTTCCTTCAGCTTCTCGATCTGGTCCTTGTAGGTGGGAACGCGCTCGAGCCAGCCGAGCGGCGTGGCCATCGACAGCAGCAGGAAGAGCTCAGCGTGCTCGGGCACGCGCGACTGGATGAACACCGTCGCCTTGACCGGATCGAGCCCGGCGGCGAACCAGTCGACCAGCATGTCCCAGACGCTGGCGGCAAGCACCTCGGGCGTCTCGTAGTGGGTGGTCAGCGCGTGCCAGTCGGCGACGAAGAAGAAGCACGGCAGCTCGTCCTGAAGCCGCACCCAGTTTTTGAGCGCGCCGTGATAGTGGCCGATGTGCAGGGCGCCGGTCGGGCGCATGCCGGAGAGAACTCGTTCGGGAAACATCGAGCGTCGGGCTACATGAACAGACGGACGATCGCCTCGCCGATTTCCAGGAACGGACGCAGCAGCACGCCGAGCACGCCGGTCATCAGCAGCGCGATGATGATGAAGATGCCGAAGGGCTCGATGCGCGCGAACTGGTAGGCGAGCCCGTGCGGCAGCAGTCCGACCGCGATCCGGCCGCCGTCGAGCGGCGGGATCGGCAGCAGGTTGAGCGCCATGAACACCAGGTTGACCTGCACTCCCGCGCTCGCCACCAGGAAGAAGTACTCCTCCTCGACGCCGAACAGCACCAGAGTCTGTGCGAACAGCACCCAGCCGATCGCCATCGCCAGGTTGGCGCCGGGACCGGCGCCGGCGACCCAGATCATGTCGCGCTTCGGGTTGCGCAGGCGGCCGAAGTCGACCGGCACCGGCTTCGCCCAGCCGAACATGAAGCCCGACAGTGCCACCATCGCCAGCGGCACGAGCACGGTGCCGAAGGGGTCGATGTGGCGCAGCGGGTTGAGCGAGATGCGGCCGGCCAGATAGGCGGTGTCGTCGCCGTACATGCGCGCGACGTAGCCGTGCGCGGCCTCGTGCAGGGTGATCGCGAACAGCACCGGGATCGCGAACACCGTGATCAACTGGATGACGGTTTCCATCGCGCGCAGTCTACCGGTGGCTTCCTGATGGCCGCCGGTAACTAGCCTTCGAGACCGAGCCGGTCGAGCGGGCCGCGGCCGCGGCGCACGACCAGCGGCTGCCGGCCGCTGAGGTCGACCACCGTGGTCGGCTCGATGCCGCAGGCGCCGGCGTCGACGATGAAGTCGATCTCGGCGCCGATGCGCTCGGCGATCTCGGCGCCCTCGTTGAGCGGCAGCTCGTCGCCGGGCAGGATCAGCGTGGTCGAAATCAGCGGCTGGCCGAGGACCTCGAGCAGTGCGTGCGCCACCGGATGGTCGGGCACACGGATGCCGATCGTCTTGCGGCTCGGGTGCGACAGGCGGCGCGGCACTTCGCGCGTCGCTTCGAGGATGAACGTGTACGGACCCGGGGTCGCCTGGCGGATCAGGCGGAACGGAGCGTTGTCGATGCGCGCGTAGACGGCGATCTCGGACAGGTCGCGGCACAGCAGCGTCAGGTGGTGGCGCGGATCGACGCCGCGGACCCGCCGCAGGCGGTCGACCGCGGTCTTGTCGTCGAGATGGCACACCAGCGCGTAGCTGGAGTCGGTCGGCAGCGCGCCGATGCCGCCGTGATCGATGAGCTGCGCCACTTGCCGCAGCAGGCGCAGCTGCGGATCGAGCGGATGGACGTCGAAGCGCTGCGCCATCGCTCGGCCTCAGCGGTCGGCCGCTTGCCGCGGGCTACCGTCGCCTGACTGCGGGCAGCAACCGGGTGCGCTGGCGCTCGCGATCCTCGGTCTCAACGGAAGCGCTCCCAGACGGCGGTGACACCGCGCGGCAAGGGCGCAACCGCGCCGAGTTCGGCCAGCGTCTCGCCCGGCCCGTGGAAGTCGCTGCCGCGAGAGCCTTGCAGGCCGAACTCCTGCGCCATCCGAGTGAAACGCCGGACTTCCTCGCTGCCGTGGCTGCTGGTGGCGATCTCGACCGCGATGCCGCCGGCATCGCGAAACTCGCCGAACAGCGCGGCGAGTGCGGTCGCAGAGAGCTTGTAACGGGCGGGATGGGCGATCACCGCCACGCCGCCGGCGCCGGAGATCCAGCGCAATGCCTGCTCGAGCGTGGCCCAGCGGTGCGGCACGTAGCCGGGCCGGCCCTCGGTCAGGTAGCGGGCGAAGGCCTCGCGCAGGTCGCGACAGGCGCCGATTGTCACCAGGTGGCGCGCGAAGTGCGTGCGCGAGACGAGATCGGGATTGGCGACATAGGCGAGCGCGCCTTCGAGCGCGCCGCCGATGCCGGCGGCAGCCAGACCCGCGGCCATCTCGCGCGCGCGCTGCATCCGCCCCGACCGCACCGCCGCCAGTCCGGCGGCGAGCGCCTCATCGCCGGGGTCGATGCCGAGGCCGACGATGTGCACGGTCTGGCCGGCATAGGTGACCGAGATCTCGACCCCGGCGACGAAGCCCAGGCCGAGTTCGCGCGCCGCCGCGGCCGCCGGCGCCAGCCCGCGCACTTCGTCGTGATCGGTCAGAGCCAGAAGGTCGACGCCACGCGCGTGCGCGCGCTCGACCAGCGCGCGCGGCGTCAGTGTGCCGTCGGAGAAGCTGGAGTGGGAGTGGAGATCAGCATTGACCTCGGCCGCCGCCATCATCGGCTCATTCTACGGGCCGGGGCGACGTTGCGATGGCGTCGGCGGGCGGCGATGATTGCGCCGGCGAGCCTCCGCGACCGAGACAACCGGCATGCACGATCAGTATCCGCATCTGTACCGCAGCTTCCGCTGGCAGGTGCCGCGCGAGTTCAACATCGCCGCCGTGTGCGGCCGGCGCTGGGCGGCCGAGACCTCGCGCGTGGCGATCTACGCCGAGGACGACCAGGGCCGGCGCGGCGTCTACACCTTTGCAGCGCTGATGGCCGATGCCAACCGGCTCAGCAATGCGCTGGCCGCGCTCGGCGTGGTGCGCGGCGACCGCGTGGCGATCGTGCTGCCGCAGCGACCCGAGACCGCGATCGCGCACCTGGCGATCTACCAGCTCGGTGCGGTGGCGATGCCGCTGTCGATCCTGTTCGGCCCGGACGCACTCGAATACCGATTGCGCGACAGCGCTGCGGTGGTGGCGATCGTCGACGACAGCGCGGCGCAGCCGGCGCTGGCTCTGCGCGAGCGGTGCCCGGCGCTGCGCCACGTGATCACGGTCGGCGGGGATCTGGACGGCGCGCAGCCGTGGAGCCACCTGCTGCGGCGCCACGCCGACTCGTTCGACCCGGTAAACACGCTCGCCACCGACCCGGCGGTGTTGATCTACACCAGCGGCACCACCGGGCCTCCGAAAGGGGCGCTGATCCCGCACTCGGCGATCATCGGCAACCTGCCCGGCTTCGTCGCCTCGCAGGACTGGTTTCCGCAGCCGGGCGACGTGTTCTGGTCGCCGGCCGATTGGGCCTGGACCGGCGGCCTGATGGACGCGCTGCTGCCGGCCCTGTACTTCGGCTTTCCGATCGTCGGCTACCAGGGCCGCTTCACGCCGGAGAAGGCGCGCGAGCTGATCGAACGCTACCGCGTGAGCAACAGCTTCCTGTTTCCGACGGCGCTGAAGATGATGATGCGATCGGCTGCCTGGCAGGATGCGCGCGGCCTGCGGCTACGCGCGATCATGAGCGCCGGCGAGCCGGTCGGCAGCGCCGTGTTCGACTGGACGCGCGCGGCGCTCGGCATCACAGTCAACGAGATGTTCGGCCAGACCGAGATGAACCACATCGTCGGCAACTCGCAGGCCAGATGGCCGGCGCGCCCGGGCGCGATGGGCCGGCCCTATCCGGGGCACCGCGTGGCGGTAATTGACGAGGCCGGCGCCGAACTGCCGGCGGGCGAGGTGGGCGAAGTGGCGCTGCACAGCCGCGACAGCCACGGCCACCCGGATCCGGTGCTCTTCCTCGGCTACTGGAACAACGACGCCGCCACGCGCCGCAAGTTCACCGGTGCGATCGGCAACAGTTGGTGCCGCAGCGGCGATCTGGCCACACGCGACGGCGACGGCACCCTGTGGTACCAGGGCCGCGCCGACGACGTGTTCAAGTCCGCCGGCTACAGGATCGGTCCGAGCGAAGTCGAGAACTGTCTGGTCAAGCACCCGGCGGTAGCCAACGCCGCCGTGGTGCCGAAACCGGATGCCGAACGCGGCGCGCTGGTCAAGGCCTTCGTCGTGCTGGCCGACGCCTACCGCGGGCGCGGCGATGCGGCGCTTACGGCGGAGTTGCAGGCGCACGTGCGCGGCAAGCTTGCGCCCTACGAGTATCCAAAGGAGATCGAGTTCATCGACCAGTTGCCGATGACCACTACCGGCAAGGTGCAGCGCCGGGTGCTGCGCGAACTGGAGCAGCAGCGCGCCGCCGCGCCGGCGGCTGTCGGCTCAAGAGCCAACCGCTGAGGCGAGCGCCGGCCGCAGACGCCGCGGCGAACCCGCCCTGCCCGCTCAGGCTTCGGCGTCGACCCGGCCCGCTGCCGCAGCGCTTTCGACCGCGCGGCGCACGCCGAGCGCAAGCAGCCGCTCGCGCTCTTCGGGCGCGGCATCGATCAGTGCCGCCACGACGTTGCTCGGCAGCGCGCGGTAGCGATATCGATCGTCGCCGGCCGGCAGCACGCGCCAGCCCTGCGCCATTAACCACTGCCACAGGTCGCGATTGAACCCAGCCTGCACGCCGATCCGGAACTGGTTGCAGCACAGGGTCGCGCCGATCGGCGGCAGACGGCGCTCGTTTGCGCGGCCGGCGCCGCGCGCGCCACGTCCGGGTACGTTGGTGGAAATCAGCCAGCGGACGAAACTCATCAGCGATGCCCCTTGGTGCTGGCGCGCACTGTATCGGCAGCGGCGTCACACAAGGATCCCGCGTGCGCGGATCGCGCGTCGTCTCGCACGGACGGATGCCGCGCCCGCCTGTGCTGTGCGGGCGCAGTCGCAGGCGCTCAGGGTTCCTGCCGACGGGCGCCCGACGGTACGCGCCGCGCATCGGCGACCGCCGCATTGAGCACCGCTTCGCGCTGCTCGGGCGGTGAGTCGATCAGCATCGTCATCCAGCTACTCGGCACGTCGCGGTAGCTGCGGCGGTCGGGACGCACGGTGATCTCGCGCCAGCCGCGATCCTGCAGCCACGACCAGAGCTCGCGGTCCAGGCCGGCCTGCACGACCATTCGGATGTCGCCGACGTGGATGCGCGCGCCAAGAGCGGGTTTAGGCGTCCTGCGCGGTGTCGCGCGCGCGCGACGAATGCCGAGCAAGTTGCGGAATTGATTACGGACGTTGATTGCCACGGCAGCCATACCTTGATCCTCTCGCGCCCATCATGCCGATTCGCGGCGATCGGGTTACATCCCAAACACCTGTGAGATACGAAACGGGCGCGATATTGCCCGAGGCTTGCGAAGAGCCATCGACTGGTCGACGCATCGAGATCGCGCGTATCGGTGTTTACGCCCGGACGGGTAAAGCTGTCGCGGGCATACCACCGAGACCGGTCACGGCCGGCTTCGGTCGGTTCGTACAATCGAACAGTACGTCGCCGCCGCCCACCTCAACCGTAGCCGCAGGAAACCGACTCCATGGCGCTGTACCAGCTCGCCGAACGCATCCCCGACGTCGCCGCCAGCGCCTACGTGTTCGAGAACGCGACCGTGATCGGCGCCGTCACGCTCGAAGCCGGCGTCAACGTCTGGCCGTATGCAACTGTTCGCGGCGACAACGAACCGATCGTGGTGCGCGCCGGCAGCAATCTGCAGGAAGGCTGCGTCTTGCACACCGACCCCGGCTGCCCGCTGGTGGTCGAGCGCAACGTCACGGTCGGACATCAGGCGATGTTGCACGGCTGCACGATCGGCGAAGGCAGCCTGATCGGCATCCAGGCCGTGATCCTCAATCGCGCCGTGATCGGCCGCAACTGCCTCGTCGGCGCCGGCAGCCTGGTCACGGAGGGCAAGGTGATCCCGGACGGCTCGCTGGTGGTGGGCAGCCCGGCCAAGGTCGTGCGCGCGCTGACCGCCGAGGAGATCGAGCGCATGCACGGCAACACCGCAGACTACGTCGCGCGCGGCGCGCACTATCGCACGCAGCTCACGCGCATTAGCTGAGGCCGGCCGGCCTCCGCCTCAACGCGCCGACCGCTCCATCTCGCGCCGCGCGCGCACCGCCGGCAATGCTTCATCGATTTCCACCTCGTCCCAGCGCACCGTCTCGCCCGCAGCCAGCGCGCGCTTGAGCCGCACACCGTGCGCCAGCCCAAGCGGCAACAGACCCTCGCGCAGCGAGGTTGCCGCCGGCAGCAGCTTGCCGTAGACGGTGAAGCCACCCTCGCCGTCGAGCGCCTCGCCGGCGGCCAGGTCGCGCTTGGCAGTGGCCACCACGTCGGCGTTGAACGCCAGCGGCGCGCCGGTCGGCTCGCCGCGCAGACCGACGCTGGCGACACTGATGCCCAGCTCCAGGCCGATCAGGTGGTACGGCTTGTACATCGCCGTGTAGCGGCCGCTCGGGTCGGTGACCAGGCCGTACTCCTTGAAGCAGCGCTCGACATAGGGCGTGCCGCCGGCGAACACGACGTACACGCCCCAGCGTAGATCGCGCAACACGGGGCGGCCGTCGCGCTCGAGGCTGGAGACCACCTCGACCTGGCCGCGCTGCGCCAGCATGCCGCCGTCGGCGGCTGGCCGCAGTACGCGCGCCAGGTCGTCGACCCCGCAGGGCGGAAAGCGCAGACCCTCGGCCGCCAGCCCGGTGGCGTTGGCGACTGCGGCCATCTCGAGCGCGCTCTTGGTGCCGTCGAGGAAGCTGTTGAACATCTGCGCGTTCATGCCGCCGGCACGCGCATCGTCGGGAGCGATGCCGTAGTGCTTCCACACGGTGTCGGGCGTGGAAGCGTGATACTCGGGCAGGTACTTGGTGCCCTTGCCGGCGGCGATCACCTCGAAGCCGCAGGCGCGCGCCCAGTCGACCAGCTCGCAGATCAGCGCCGGCTGGTCGCCGTAGGCGAGCGAGTAGACGATGCCTGCGGCGCGCGCGCGCTGCGCCAGCAGCGGCCCGGCGAGCGCGTCGGCCTCGACGTTGACCATCACGATGTGCTTGCGCCGCTGGCAGCAGGCGAGCACGTGCGCGATGCCGGCCGCCGGCGAGCCGGTGGCGTCGATCACGATCTCCACCTGCTCGTCGGCGATCAGTTCGTCGCCGCGATCGACGAAACGCACCGCAGCCAGCTCGCTCGCGCTCCAGCCGACGCTTTGCAGTGCCGAGCGCGCGCGCGCCGGATCGAGGTCGGCGACCGTTGTCAGCCGCACGCCGGGCGTGCGCCGCGCCTGCGACAGGTACATCGAGCCGAACTTGCCGGCGCCGATCAATCCCACGCGCAGCGGACAGCCGGCACGCTCGCGCTCGACCAGTTTCGAATGCAGGTTCATCGTTGGGCCTCCTTGCTCAAGCTCGATCTCAGAAGGTGCGACGCGCGCGCAGCAGCACCTGCACGCCCTCGACGTCGCCGGCCGGCTGCAGCGGCAGCGCGACGTCCAGGTGGGCGACGTTGCCGAAGGCGGTGCGCACGCTGAACAGCCGCAGACCGAGACCGACGTTGACCAGCCAGCCGGGGTTGATCAGGTTCGGATTGGTGCCGCCCCAGGCGCGGCCGACGTCGACGAAGGCGGCGGCGCCGATGCGAAACAGGCGCCACGGAAACGCACCCGTGTAAAGACGCTCCTCCAAGGTCAGCAGCACCCGTCGCGTGCCCGCCTGGTAGCGCAGCGGATAGCCGCGCAGGCCGTTGTCGCCGCCGAGGTAGAGAAAGTCGCCGGGCTCCGGATCGGTCAGGAACTCGGCCGCGAGTGAAGCGTAGAAGAGCCTGCGCCGGTGGTGTGGCATGAAGTACTCGAACTCGGCGCCGATCTGCTGGCGCCGGATGCGACCGCCGCGCACCTGACCGTCGATGCGCGCCGCCGCCAGCAGCCGCTGCTGTGCGTCGAGTTCGAAGCCGCGCGCCAGTGCGGCGCGATACAGCAGCGCGTCGTCGGTCGAGCCGAGGCGTTGCGCCGCCCACCCGAGTTGCACGCTGGCGTTGACGCCGAGCGCGAAGTACTCGGGCCGGCCGATTTGCTGCCGGTTCTCGGTGCGCTCGAAGCGGTCTTCGATCAGGTCGAAGCGCAGGTAGGGGCCGATCAGCCTCTCGTCGGGCAGCAAATGCAGCGGCACCGGCCGGCCCGGCTCGGGCGCGAAGCGATCGTCGTGCAGGCGCAGGCCGAGCGTGTAGCGACGCACCCAGCCGTCGACCAATCCCGGCGACCAGCCGCCGAAGACCTCAATCATGCGTTCGCGATGGCGGTACTCGGCGACGCGGTGGCCGGCGTTGTACACCGGGTCGACGCGGTCGTCGTCGATCGCGTGCAGCCCGGCGCTGCGACGCGCATCGAGTTCGAAGAACGGCCGCACCAGCGCCAGCGACAGCTTGGAGCCGTCGCTATTGTCGGCCACGCTCAATCGCAGCGAGGTCCACGGGCCGAGCGCGTGATCGTTGGCGAAGTCGAGCGCCTTGCCGCGGCGGTCGACGTCGCGAAAGGCGCCGATCGCGAGCTCGCTGCCGGTGCCGAGCAAGTTCAGTTCGCTGACGCCGAACTCGGTACGCGTGACGCCGCCGGTGCGCGACAGCGTGATCGTCGGGTACAGGGTCCAAGTGTCGCGCGTGACCACCTCGAGGTCGACCACGCCGTCGCGATAGGCGAGCGGCCGGATGTGCACTTCGTACAGATAGCGCGCGCCGCGCAGCAGGCGCTCGGTCTCCTCGATCGCGTGCACGCGCACCGGCTCGCCGCTGCGAAACAGCAGTGCGCGCCGGATCACCCACGGCCGGGTCTCGATGTGCAGCCGGTTGGCGGCGCGAAACAGCGCGTTGTCCTCGCGCGGATCGTCGGTGTCGAACACGTCGCCGGTGACGATCCGGATCTCGCCGATGATCGCGCCTGCCGCCTGCAACTCGGCGAAGCTCGGCAGCGGCGCGGCCGCGCCTTCGCCCTGGGCGAAGCTCGCCGGCGCTGCGACCGCCAGCGCCAGCGCGCAGGCAGCCAGCCAGCGGCCAAGCGCCTTCGTCCTGCGGCCAACTTCCGCGATCCGCGCCAAGCGACCGCCGCTAGCCATCGTCGAGCGCGGCCGGCGGCAGGAGCTGCGCCGCCCGTTCCGCCGGCAGCGCCTCGACGCTGCGCAGCTTGCGCTGCATCTGCCGCGTGCGCGTGTCGGCGTCTTCGAGCGTCTTGCTCACGGTGGCCACCTGCGAGCGCACCTTGCCCAGCCATTCGCCGAAGCGCTCGAACTCGGTCTTGACCGCGCCCAGCAGTTCGCGCACCTCGACCGCGCGCTGCTCGATGGCGAGCGTGCGAAAGCCCATCTGCAGCGAGTTCAGCAGCGCGAACAGCGTCGTCGGTCCGGCCACCAGCACGCGCAGTTCGCGATTGAGCGTCTCCGACAGGCCGGGCCGGCGCAGCACCTCGGCGAACAGTCCCTCGGTCGGCAGGAACAGGATCGCGAAGTCGGTCGTGTGCGGCGGCTCCAGGTACTTGTCGCGGATCTTGCGCGCCTCGCCGCGGATGCGCGTCTCCAGCGCCTGGCCGGCGGCGGCGACCGCGGTCGCATCGGCCGCCTCCTGCGCCGCCAGCAGCCGCTCATAGTCCTCGGTCGGGAACTTGGCATCGATCGGCAGCCACAGCGGCGCGCCGTCGTCGCCGCTGCCGCGCCCCGGCATGCGCACCGCGAACTCGACCCGCTCGGCCGACCCGGGCCGGGTGGCGACGTTGGCCGCGTACTGGCCGGCGGTCAGCACCTGCTCGAGCAGCGCGCCGAGCTGCACTTCGCCGAAGCCGCCGCGCGCCTTGACGTTGGTCAGCACGCGCTTGAGGTCGCCGACACCCTGCGCCAGCCCCTGCATCTCGCCCAGTCCCCGGTGCACCTGCTCGAGGCGCTCGGCGACCTGGCGGAAGCTCTCGCCCAGGCGCGCCTCCAGCGTCGACTGCAGCTTTTCCTCGACCGTGGCGCGCATCTGCTCGAGCTTGGTTTCGTTGCCCTGCTGCAGGCTGGCAAGCTGCGCGTGCAGCGTCGTGCGTACCTCGGCCAGGTTGAGCTGCAACGAGCGCGCCAGCTCCGCCAACTGCTGCTGCATCGCTGCGCCGAAGGCGGCGAGCTGGCGCGCCGCCTCCTCGCGGTTGGCGCGGCTCGCTTCCTCGGCGCCGGCGCCGATGCGCGCGATGTGCTCGCCGAAGGTCGCCAAATGGGTCGCCTGTACGCCGCCGAGGCTCGCCATCTGCCCCACCAGACCGGTGTGCAGCTCGGCGATCCGCGCGCCGGTCTCGGTGCGCACTTCGCTCGCCGACAGCGCCAGCGCCTGGCGCAGCTCGCGCTCGACGCGCTCGCTGCCGGCGTCGCTGCGACGTTGCAGCTCAGCGAGTTGCTCGCTCAACTGCCGGGCCGAGTGTTCGGCGCGTGCGGCCAGCCGCGACTGCCAGGCGGCGACCGCCAGTGCGATCAACGCCACAAGCGCGGTCACGGCGATGGTCATTGCGAACGGCAGCGGGAGTTCGGTCATGAGCGGGTGGGCGTGGCGCAGGCCGCAGCAGGCGGGGCCGCGCGATGATAGGCGAGCCCGCTCGACAAATAGGGTTAGTCCGCCTTACTGTCACCCACCACGCCTCGGAAAATCCCCGGATTGCTCCGAAGAGAGCCGCCGAACCGGCACCGGGGCGCAGAAAACGACAGGAGACAGCCTTGGATTCGCCGACCCCGATCTACGACCTCAAGCCCTGGCTCGAGCACTACGGCCAGAACATCCCGCGCCAGCTCGATCCGCCGCGCCATCCCCACCTGCCGGCGCTGCTGCGCGAGGTGGCCGCCCGTCACGCCGACAAGGTCGCCTTCACGACCTGCATGGCCAACGGCATGCACGCGTCGCTCTCCTACGCCAAGGTCGATCAGTACTCGGACGCCTTCGCCGTCTATCTGCGCAAGGTGCTCGGGCTGAAGGCGGGCGCGCGCGTGGCGTTGCAGACGCCGAACTGCCTCGCCTATCCGGTGGTCACCTTCGGCATCCTCAAGGCCGGCTGCGTGCTGGTGAACACCAATCCGCTGTACACGCCGACCGAGATGGAGCACCAGTTTGCCGACAGCGGCGCCGAGGTGCTGGTGATCGTCGACATGTTCGCCAACAAGCTCGACGGCTTCCTTGCGCGCACCGCCGTGCGCAAGGTGATCGTGGTCGAGGTCTCGCAGTTCTTCGCCGCCATCCCGCGCGCGGTGATCCGCAGCGTCATGCGCTGGTGGAACCAGGTGCTGCCGCCGATCACGCTCGAGCACGTTCGTCTCGAGCAGGCGCTGGCCGAGGGCAAGGCGGCGCGCGCGCGCGACGCGGTGGACCTCAACGCCTACCTGGACGGCATCGGTCACGAGTCGCTGGCGGCGCTCCAGTACACGGGCGGCACCACCGGCGTGGCCAAGGGCGCGATGCTCACCCACGGCAACCTGCTCAACAACCTGCAGCAGGCCTTCGCCATGGGCGCAAGCCACATCGAGGAAGGACGCGAAGTGGTGCTCACCGCCCTGCCCCTGTATCACATCTTCGCCTTCACCTTCAACCTGCTGGCCTTTTACGCGGCCGGTGCGCGCAACGTGCTCGCGCCCTCGCCGCGGCCGATCCAGAATCTGCAACGCGCCTTCGACAACTATCCGATCACCTGGGTGAGCGGCGTCAACACACTGTTCAACGCGCTGTTGAACGAGGAGTGGTTCATCGCCTTCCCGCCCAAGCACCTGAAGGCGGCGGTGGCCGGCGGCGCCGCCCTGCAGCACCCGGTGGCGGTGCGCTGGGAAAAGGTGACCGGCACGCGCATCTGCGAGGGCTACGGCCTGACCGAGAGTTCGCCGGTGGTGAGCTTCAATCCGATCGGCGGCCTGCAGAAGCCGGACTCGATCGGCATTCCGGCGCCCGGCACCGAAGTGCGACTGGTCGACGAGCGCGGCGTTCCGGTGCCGCTCGGCGAGCCGGGCGAGCTGATTGTTCGCGGGCCGCAGGTGATGCGCGGCTACTGGAACCGGCCGGACGAGACTGCGAAGACTTTGCGCGATGGCTGGTTGTACACGGGCGACGTGGGAGTGATGGACCGCGACGGCTACTTTCGCATCGTCGATCGCAAGAAGGACATGATCCTGGTGTCCGGCTTCAACGTCTATCCGAACGAAGTCGAGGATGCGATTGCGCAGATGGACGAGGTGCTCGAAGCGGCGGTGATCGGCGTGCCCGACGCGCGCAGCGGCGAGGCGGTGCGCGCCTACATCGTGCCGCTGCAGGACGGCCTGACCGAGGAGGCGGTGCGCGCCCACTGCAAGCGGCTGCTGACCGACTACAAGGTGCCGAAGGTGATCGAGTTCCGGCGCGAGCTGCCGAAGACGCCGGTCGGCAAGATCCTGCGCAAGCAGCTTCGCGCCGAATACCAGGAGCGCAACAACGCCGTCAAGGCGCCCGTGACCGCCTGATCGCCGCCACCCGCCGAGGACACCGCCATGCTCACTCCGCTCGAAACGCAACTGCTCGGCATCATGATGATGGTCATCATGCTCGGCATGGGCGCATCGCTCACGTTCAAGGACTTCCGCATCGCCTTCAGGAAGCCGCAGGGGATCCTGGTCGGCTTCGTCTGCCAGTACGGGATCATGCCCTTCCTCGCCTACACGATGGCGGTGCTGCTCGGCTTCCCGCCGGCGCTGGCGATCGGCCTGATCCTGATGGGCTGCATGCCCGGCGGCACGACCTCGAACATCTTCACCTACTTCAGCAAGGGCACGCTGGCGCTGTCGATCATGATGACCATCTGCTCGACGCTGGCCGCGGTGCTGATGACGCCGCTGCTGCTGGAGTTCTACTCGCAGCTCAAGGGCCTGCCGGCCGAGTACACGGTGCCGGCCGGCAACGTGGCGCAGGTGCTGGTGGTGCTGATCGTGCCGACCCTGATCGGCATCGCGCTGCGCAAGTGGAATCCGAACGCCGGCGCCACGATCGAACTGATCGGCGGCCTGCTCGGCGTGTTCGTGATCCTGTTCCTGATCGTCACCTGGGTGCCGCGCAACTACATGCTGCTCGCCGCCACGCCGTGGAACGTGTACTTTGCGGTGATCGGGCTCGGCCTGTTCGGCATGGCGCTCGGCTTCGGTCTGGCGCGACTGCTGCGGCAGGACCCGGTGCGCAGCCGCACGATCTCGCTCGAAACCGGGATCCAGAACGGCCCGCTCGGGGTGCTGATCGTGCTGCTGACCTTCCAGGGCGAGTTGCAGCAGGAGGTGTTGCTGGTGCCGGTGCTGTACTCGCTGTTCATCGTGCTTACATCGAGCGCGGTGACGGTCTGGTTCCGCCGCATCACCACACGCGAGGAGCTGTCGCGCGACCAGGCCAAGGTGCCGACGACGCCAATCCCCGCCAAGGCGTAGAAGGCGGCGCGATGCACTGCGCCGGCGCCACGGGCGGCGCCGGCGCCCACCGGCTCAGTAGACGATGTTGATCATGGTCAGCATGACGACCAGGAAGATCACGGTCATCAGGCCGCCGGCGCGCATGAAGTCCTTCACTCGGTAGCCGCCGGGGCCCATGATCAGGGCGTTGACCTGGTGCGTGGGCAGGAAGAACGAGTTCGAGGTCGCCAGCGCCACCGTCAGCGCGAAGATCGCCGGGTCGGCGCCGGCGATCAGCGCCATGTTGACCGCCAGCGGCACCAGCAGCACGGTCGCGCCGACGTTCGACATCACGAGCGTAAAGGCGGTGGCGAGCAGCGCCAGCGCCGCCTGCAACACCCACAGCGGCACGTCGCCCAGGGCATTGACGGTCGTGTAGGCGATCCAGGCGGCCGCGCCGGTGGTCTCGACCGCCAGGCCGAGCGGAATCAGGCTGGCGAGCAGGAACACCGACTGCCAGCCGACCGCGCGATAGGCTTGATCGACCGTGAGCACGCCGGAGACGATCATGCCGATGGCGCCGGTCATCAGCGCCAGCGACAGCCGGATGTCGGTAAACAGAATCAAGCCGAGCGACAGCAGGAAGAAGCCAAGCGCGTGCGCGACCTTGTGCGGGCGCCGCTCCTCGTGGGGAAAGTCGGCCGTGACCAGGACGAAGTTGCGGTCCTTCTTGAGTGCCGCCAGATCCTCCCACAGGCAGTGCACGACCAGCGTGTCACCGGCGGCGAGCACGTGTTCGCGCAGGTAGCTGCGGATCACGTCGTCGCCGCGGTGTACGGCCAGCACCGACAGGCCGTAGCTGCGGCGCATGCGCAACTCGTCGAGGCTGCGGCCGATCAGCGCCGAACCGGGCGGGATCACGACTTCGGCGATGCCGGCGTGGCCCGGATCGAGCGCCTCGGCAAAGCGGCGCAACTCGCCGGCGCGCCGCAAGCCGAGCGCAGCGAGCAAGGACTCGACTTCCTGGCGCGCGCCGCACAGCGCGATCACGGCGCCGGGAGCGATCAGCGCGTCGCGCGCTGGCGCGACCTGCAGTTCGCCCGCGCCTTCCAGGGCGACGATCGGCAGCCGGTGGCCGAGCAGCGCCTCGGCCTGCTCGACCGTCTTGCCGGCGAGCGCGCTGCCGTCGGCGAGCGACAGCTCGTGCAATTCGCCGTGCACGCCGTAGGTGTCGTGCAGGTGCTGCATCGTTCCCAGGCCGGTGGCTCCATGGGTCTTGTGCGCGGGCAGCACGTAGCGGCCGGCGATCACGAAGTAGAGGATGCCGCTGGCGAGCAGCGCCAGGCCGATCGGCGTCACCGCGAACAGCTCGAAAGTCGCCATCGGCGGCGTGCCTTCCGGCAACGTCCGGTTCGAGGTCAGGATCAGGTCGTTGAGCAGGATCAGCGGGCTGGAGCCGACCATCGTGATCGTGCCGCCGAGCAGCGCCGCGAAGCCCATCGGCATCAGCAGGCGCGACATCGGCAGCCCGGTTCGGGCGCTGATGCGCGCGATCACCGGCAGGAACAGCGCCGCCGCACCGACGTTCTGCATGAAGCTGGAGATGAATCCGACCGTGCCCGAGACGGTCGGGATCACCCGCTTCTCGGTTCGGCCGCCGACGCGCAGGATGAACGAGGCGATCCGGCTCATCAGCCCGGTGCGGTCGAGCCCGGCGCCGATGATCATGACGGCGATGATCGAGATCACCGCGTTGCTGGCAAAGCCGTCGAACAGGTGCGCGATCGGCACCAGGTCGGGCACGCCCGGCACCACCGAGGTCAACCCGAGCAGCACCATGACCAGCACCGCGGCGACGTCGACGCGAACGACGTCGGAGACGAACAGCACGACGGTCAGCGCCAGAAAGCCGAACACCCAGATCATGGCCGGGGTCAGCTCGATGGTTTCGGTCACTGGAGGGCTCCACGCCAGCGGGCGCGCACCTGCAGCAGGCGACGCCGGCCGTGAGCAGGCAGCTTGCGGCGGCGGGCGCCGCCCGGCCGCGCTGCGATCAGATGTACAGACAAACGTCGGTGTTGCCGGCGAAGTCGAGGAAGGTGGCGGCACCGCCGAATTGGGCCTGAGGGATGAAGTCGTTCTTGTCAAACTCGAACAGGTCGACGGTCATCTGGCAGGCGATCATCTTGACGTCGGACTCGATGCACACCTCGCGCAATTGCTCGAGCGAAGCCACGCCCTTGGACTTCATCTTGTTCTTCATCATCATCGTCGCCATCGACTCCATGCCCGGCAGCACCTGCACCAGCACCGGCATCGGCACCGGCATCGGCATCGCCGGGTTGGCGAGCGGACTGATCTTGATTGACGACAGGTCCTTGCGCAGAAGCTGCAAGCCGTAGAAGGTGTAGAAGACCTGGACCGTCCAGCCGAGCGAGGCCGCGGTCGAGGCGAGGATGAACGGCGGATAGGCCCAGTCGAGCGTGCCCTTGGTGGCGATCAACGCCATTTTCTTGGTCGTCATGTCGGTACGTCCTTCTGCCATGGCGGGGCACGCAGCCGCGCTCGGCCGCGGCACGGGCACCGTCGATCAGCGCCGCTTGAGAAAGAACACGTAGGTTGAGCCTTCCTGGCTCGACGACAGCAACTGGTTGCCGGTCTGCTCGGAAAAGGCCGCCATGTCGGCCATCGAGCCGGAGTCCGTGGCGGTTACCTTGAGCACCTGGCCGCTGGCCATGTCCGACAGCGCCTTGCGGGTCTTGACGATCGGCAGCGGGCAGGCGAGCCCGCGCGCGTCGAGTTCCTTGTCGAAGTTCACGGTCGATCTCCTCGTGTCAGCCATCCGCGGTCGACAGCGACGAACGCACTCACTTGCGTCGCTGCGGCGAGGGGCGACATTACAACGTGGCCGGATCATGGGGGTGCCTACCCTGATGGGTAGTTCTGCGCCTCTGTAACCGCTCGCACAATCGATCCCGACCCGCAGCCGTCGCTCACCGCCGGCGTGCCGACCGATGCCCGACGCGCGCCCTCGTCCCGATCGCACGATCCCGATCCATCCGCAGACCGACGACGGTTGCAGTGCCGCCGAGTCCTTCGCCCTGATGGTGCTCGGCGATTCGATGTCGCCCGAGTTCGAGCAAGGCGACATCGTCGTCATCGAACCCGAGGGTCTCGCCCGCGACGGCGCTTTCGTGCTCGCGTACGCCGGCGGCGAATGGATCTTCCGCCAGCTTGTCCGCAGCGGCGACACCTGGTGCCTGCACGCGCTCAATCGCGCCTATCCGCCGATCGAACTGGCCGATCTGGCGGCCGTGCGCGGCGTGATCATCCAGAAGAGCCGACCCGGCCGGCGCCGTGCCAGCAAACGCTACATCGACTGACGCCGTGGCCGTGACGGCAGCGATCGCGGCCGCGGTCCAGCGCAACTGCGATCTCGCCGACGCGCGGCACGCGCGCGACAGCTCGCTGTGCACCTACCTGCTGGCGATGCGCGAGTACTTCCGCTGGTCGCAGGCACTGGCGCTCGGGGCGATGCCGCCGCGCGCCGCGCTGTCCGACTGGATCGCGGCACGTGAATCGCTGTGGGAGTCGCTGCGCGACGCCGGCGACGGCTACGCGCCGCTGCCGCTCGACGCCGGCGTCGACGCCTTCGACACCGAAGGCGCCAATCGCTGCCTGCGCGCGCATGCACTGGTCTACGGCGCCGGCGTGGGCCTGTACGGCGCACCGCAGTTCTTTCTCGCGCGCCGGCACTCCGAGCAGGTGCGCGACGGCGCCCAGGTCCTGATCGCCGACCAGGAGCTGGCGCGCGGCATCGCCGCCGCTCCGGCGGCCGCGCGCGGCGCGACGATCTTCGTGCGCCGCGACGCGCTGCGCCGCTGGCTCTGGACCCGGATCGAGACCGTGCGCCGCACCTCGGTCGACCACGCGCTGATCGCCGCCCTGCGCTGTCACGGCGACCCGGACGATCCCGGCCCGGCGGTGGCGGCGATGGTCGAGTCCGAGACCGAGACCCTGATCCTGCACGAGCTGGGCGAACTGCGCGCCGGCAGGCTGCTCGCCGGCTGGGAGCAGATGTTGGCCGAGGTCGAGGATCGTCGCACCGAAGTGCTATTGCGTGCGCTGCGCGACCTGTGCGCCGACTGTCTGGTCACGCTGCCGGCGCTGCTGGCACGCGAAGCGCGCGGCTCACTGCTGCTGTGGTTCGCAAACTTCGACGGACTGCGCCGCACGCTCGCACCGGAACTGGCCGGCGCGCTCGACGCCGCGACGATGCGCATCGATCACACAGCGCTCGAACGCGCCGCCGCCGACGGCAGCCGCCGCTGGCTCGACAGCGCGCACGAGCTGCTCGCCTGCTGGCGCGCCGGCGGCCGCGAGGCACTGGTGGCGCAGGCCGCGCGACTGGTTGCACCCGCCTGAGGGGCGCGCGCCTCAGACAAGCGCAGGCGGCGGCGACTCGCCGTCGAGTTCGAACCAGTTGAGCGAGTCGCGCAGCCGCACCACGTCGCCGACGATCACCAGCGTCGGCGGCTTCAGGCCGGCAGCCTCGGTCCGCTGCGGCAGATCGGCGAGCGTGGCGACGACGACGCGCTGCTGCGGCAGTGTCGCCTGCTGCACCACCGCCGCCGGCATGTCGGCCGGCATGCCGTGCGCGATCAGCTTCTCGCACAACGCCTCCAGTCCGAGCAGGCCCATGTAGACGACGACCGTCTGCCGCGGCCGCGCCAGACCGTGCCAGTCGAGGTTCATCGAGCCGTCCTTCAGGTGGCCGGTGACGAGCACGCACGACTGCGCGTAGTCGCGATGCGTGAGCGGGATGCCGGCGTAGGCGGCCACACCGCAGGCGGCGGTGATCCCCGGAACGACGCGGAAGCGCACGCCGCTGGCGGCGAGCGTCTCGATCTCCTCGCCGCCGCGGCCGAACACGTAGGGATCGCCGCCCTTCAGCCGCAGCACGCGCCGGCCCTCGCGGGCGAGCTTCACCAGCAAGGCGTTGATCTCCTCCTGGCGCAGGGTGTGCTGGGCGCGCTGCTTGCCGACGTAGATGCGCTCGGCGTCGCGCCGGCACAGCTCGAGCACCTGCGGCGACACCAGGTTGTCGTACAGGATCACGTCGGCCTGCTGCATCAGGCGCAGCGCGGCAAAGGTCAGCAGTTCCGGATGGCCGGGGCCGGCGCCGACCAGGTAGACCTCGCCCGGCGCCGGGCCGCGCGCAGCCGACTCGTCGATCGCCGCCGCGAGCGCGCGCTCGGCCTGCGGCAGCCGACCGGAGAACACCAGCTCGGCGATCGGCCCGGTCAGCGCCCGCTCCCAGAACGGCCGGCGCGCCGCGGCCGGCAGGGCGCGCTTGACCCGGTCGCGGAAGCGCTGCGCCAAGCGCGCCAGGTCGCCGTAGGCCGACGGGATCAGCGTCTCCAACCGCGCCCGCAGCAGGCGCGACAGCACCGGCGAGGCGCCGCCGCTGGACACCGCCACCAGCACCGGCGAACGGTCGACGATCGCCGGCAGGATGAACGAGCACAGTTCGGGGTCGTCGACGACGTTGACCGGAATGCGCTGCGCCTGCGCCAGGCGCGAGACCTCGACGTTGACCGCGCGCTCGTCGGTGGCGGCGATCGCAAGCGCCGCGCCTGCCAGCGCCGCCGCGCTGAAGGCCTCGGCCCGGTGCTCGACGCGGCCGGCCTGCACCATGTCGGCGAGCGCCGCGCAGCATTGCGGCGCGACCACCGTGACCGCGGCGCCGGCTTCGAGCAGCAGGCCCGCCTTGCGCGCGGCGACCTCGCCGCCGCCGACCACGACGCAACGCCGGCCGGCGAGCTTGATGAAGATCGGCAGGTAGTCCATGGGTCGATCGGCGAGAGCCGGCGCGGTCCGCTACCAGTAGGCGAGCAGCCGCCCGCCCTCGACCTTCGACTGCCAGCGCTTCAGCGGCGTCGAGCCCTTGGCGACGCAGCGGCCGGTGGTGATGTCAAACGCCCACTCGTGCTTCGGGCAGGTGAGCCGCGTGCCTTCGAGCGCCAGGTGCGGAATGTTGGTGGTCTGGTGCGGGCAGCGGCTGTCGTAGACGCGATGCTCGTCTTCGGCCCGGTGCACGAACAGGCCGCGCCCGTCGCAGTCGACGCGCCGGGTGGCGCCGACCGCCAGCTCGTCGGCGGCGATCACGTCGTGCCAGCGGCCCTCGAAACCCATCCGGTCCGGCTGGAACTCGGGCAGATCCATGTCGATGATGATGTCGACCGCCCAGACGATCTTCGCCAGGCCGAGCGCCGGAAAGGCCATCAGCAGCGCATCGAGCACCTCGTCCGGCGTGCAGCCCTCGCGCAGCGCCCGCGACAGGTACTGGCGAAAGCCGCGCTCGGTCTGCGCGTGCACCTTGGTGATCACCGAGATCAGGTTGCGCGTCTTCGGGTCGAGGCGCCGGCCGGCTTCCTTCAGGAACTTCAGGTAGTGGCCGATCGCCTCGGGCCGCGCCTTGACCAGGAAGTTCAGGGCATCGCTCATCGTGAAGTCGTCCTTTCGATCGAATGCAGGAGCACGCGCCGCCGGCGCCGGTGGAGTGTGAGACGGACGCTCACAGGATCAGGCTGCGCGTGCGCGCCGGCGCGGCGCACGCTGCCGCCAGCGCCGCCAGCGCGGCGTCGACGAAAGGCGCCGGCCCGGCGACGAACACGTCGCCTTCTCCCGCCAGTACACCGTCGCCGCGCGCGGCCGCGACCGCGAGCTCGGCGCCGAGGGCCGGATCGGGCTCGACCAGCGGCCGGTACAGGAAGCGATCGAAGGCGGCGGCCCAGGCACGGCATTGGTTCGCGAGATAAAGGCCGTCTTCGCCGGCGGCCACTCGGTACAGCGCGAACGACGGCACCTGCTCGGAGGCGATCGCGTGCTCGATCAGGCTCTTGATCGGCGCAAAGCCGTCTTCGCAGGCGAAGAGCAGCAGCGGCCGGTCGCTTTCGCCGTCGAGCACGAAGTCGCCGAACGGGCCGCGCACGCTGACCGCGTCGCCCGGACGCAGCGCGCCGGCGAACAGCAACTGCGCCAGCGGCTGCTCGTCGCGCCGGACGTGAAAGTGCAGGTTGCGTTCGTCGCACGGGCAACTGGCCAGCGGCAGCGTCTGGCTGGCATCGCCGCCGGCGGCGACACCGAGCGTCACCGACTGGCCGGCGAGGAAGCGCAGCCGGTTGCTGCGCGGCGTCTGCAGGTGCAGCAGGCGCAGATCCGGCGCCAGCGCCGTCACCGCACGCACGGTGGCGACCAGGCTCTGGTCGGGAATGTCGGCCGGCCCGCTCGCCTCCAGCGTCTCGACCACGACGTCGGTCACCGCGGTGTGCGTGCACAGCAACGCGTAGCCCTGCTGGCGCTCGATTTCCGAAAGGCGATAGTCGGACGGCTGGATCAGCCGCAGCTCGCCGCTGACCACGCGCGCCTTGCACAGGCCGCAGGTACCGCTGCCGCAACCGTAGGGAAGACGCAGTCCGGCCTTCAGCCCGGCCTGCAGGATCGAGTCGCTGCCTTCGAGCAGGAAGTGCCGGCCGCTCGGCCGCACGGTGACCTGGGCCGAAATCAGGGTGAGGACATTGGCCATCGCATCCAATGCCTGCGCCGGTTCGGTTGCCAGGACCTGCGTCAGTCCCTGCTGCACCTCCCGCACCAGGCTCTCCATCAGTTCGTCTGTGCGAACGGCGGCCGCTGCGCGCAGCCGCTCTTCGATCCCGACCACCAGCGAATGGTAGGCGGCCAGGTAGCGGCGCAGGTCGGCCAGTTCCTGGCCCTGCGCGAACAGGCGCTGCGCCAGCACTTCCTGCGACGGCAGCATGCGCTCGCGCATGCGCCGGCCGAAGGCCTCGCTGCGGATCCGCGTCACCTTCTCCAACGCGCCGGCGTCGTCGAGCGCGACCTGCGGAAACGCGCGCCGCAGTTCGTCGACCGCGATCCATCCTTCGGTCGAGTCCAGTTCGCCGGCGGCGATCATCCGCTGCAGCGTCGCGCGCGGCACGCCGACCAGTTGCGCCGCCCGCGCCAGGTTCAGTTGCTGCGCCATCGGTCGATACTGCCACGCAGGTCTGCGCGCGGCGCCGCGGCTACTACCGGCAACGCCAAGCTGCTACCTCAGCGGGCAAGTCGAGGCAACCCACCCGGGTAGTCGCGCAACACTCCCGACCGGCTGGGTCTGCATCTAGATCAAAAGTCCACGGCGCCGCTACAGTCACGCAGCGGCGAACGCGGTTGCGCGTTCATACACTCGCCGGCGCAATCGGCGGCGCGCTCCTCCGCAACCGCGGGGTGGGCACCGATCGCCGCGCGGCCTGACCAACACAACAGCAACGCCCGGCGGCCCGCCAGTGCGAGCCGAGGAGCGGCGCGGCATCCGGAGACAGCCCGATGCAGCACCTGGTCGATCCCCACGGCGGCGGTCCGCTCAAGCCGCTGCTGCTCGAAGGCGAAGCCCGCCGGCGGGCGCTGGCGCACGCGGCCACGCTGCCGAGACTGCGCGTCAGCTCGCGCGAAAAGGGCGACCTCGTGATGCTCGGCATCGGCGGCTTCACGCCGCTGGACGGCTTCATGACGCGCGCCGACTGGGCGAGCGTGTGCGACGGCATGATACTCACGTCGGGGTTGTTCTGGCCGATCCCGATCACGCTGTCGACCAGCCAGGCGCAGGCCGATGCGATCGCCGTCGGCACCGAGGTCGCGCTCATCGATCCCGAAGGCGAAGACATACTCGCCATCCTTCGCCTGAGCGAGAAGTACGGCATCGACAAGCGCCACGAGTGCATGATGGTGTTTCGCACCGCCGACGCCGAGCACCCGGGCGTGAAGATGGTGATGGAACAGGGCGAGGTGAACCTCGCCGGCCAAGTCGCGGTCCTGTCGACCGGCGGCTTCGCCGAGAAGTACGGCGCCCTGTTCATGACGCCGGCGCAGACGCGAGCGATGTTCGCCTCGCTCGGCTGGACCCGGATCGCCGCCTTCCAGACGCGCAATCCGATGCACCGCTCGCACGAGTACCTGGCCAAGGTCGCGATCGAGGTCTGCGACGGCGTGCTCGTGCACTCGCTGCTCGGTGCGCTCAAGCCCGGCGACATCCCGGCCGAGGTGCGCACGCGCGCGATCGCGACCCTGATCGAGCGCTACTTCGTCGCCGGCACCGTGGTCCAGGCCGGCTACCCGCTCGACATGCGTTACGCCGGACCGCGCGAGGCGCTGCTGCATGCGCTGTTTCGCCAGAACTACGGCTGCTCACACCTGATCGTCGGCCGCGACCACGCCGGCGTCGGCAGCTACTACGGGCCGTTCGACGCGCACCGGATCTTCGACGAGATCCCGGCCGATGCCCTGCAGACGCGGCCGCTGAAGATCGACTGGACCTTCTGGTGCTACCAGTGCGGTGGCATGGCCTCGGCGCGTACCTGCCCGCACGAGGAGAAGGACCGCCTGCTGGTGTCGGGCACCAAGCTGCGCAAGTGGCTGTCCGAGGGCGCCGAGGTGCCGGCCGAGTTCAGCCGGCCCGAGGTGCTGGCGATCCTGCGCGAGTACTACCAAGGGCTCGCCGCGCACGAGCGCGTGGAAGTCAAACTGGCCGGCCATTCCGCCCGGTGATGCGCGCGCTCCGATCACATCGGTTCACGGTCGCGGCCGACCGCGCCCGCCGCGCCCCCTGCCCTGCGCCGAATCCGGAGGCGGGATCATGAGCGACGGCCGGCCGGCGTTCGCCGCCCGCACCGACGAGGAGGGCTACCTCGTCGATCCGCGCGACTGGACCGAAGCGCTGGCTGAGGCGCTGGCCGAACGCGAGGGCGTGCACCTGACCGGCCTGCACTGGCGGGTGCTGCGCTTCATGCGCGAGTTCCACGACGAGCACCAGGTCGCCGCCGATGCGCGCTTCGTCATCCGCTTCCTGGCCGATGAGTGCGGCCTCGGCGCGCAGGCGCGCACCCGGCTGTTCGAGCTGTTCCCGTACGGCTACGTGCGCCAGGCCTGCAAGTTCGCCGGCATGCGCCGGCCGCGCGCCTGGAGCACGGGCTGACGCCCGTCGCACGTCGATCAAACAGCGACAGCAGAGGAAGCTCTCACACGTTGCAGGCCATGTCCCCGCCCGGGGTCCGAAGACCAAGGAGGAGATCGTCGATGTTCACCGTGAACCCGTTTGCTGAGCTGTCGGCGGTGCTGTCGCCGGTGGTCATGCAGACCTACGTCGTCCTGATGGCCGTCCTGGTGGCGGCCGGGACGCTGTTCGACATCGTGCACAAGGGCAGCGCCAAGTACTTTTTCGCCAACTGGCGACGATCGAGGCAGCGCGGCGCGAAGCCGCTCGGCGGCGGCGAGCTCGCTGCGATCGCCGTGCGCACCGCGGTGGTCGACGTCCTGGCCTCGGGCGAGTTCTGCAACCAGCAGCGGCGCATCGCGCATCTGCTGACCATGTACGGCTTCGTGCTGTACGTGGTCACGACCGCGGTCATGGTGTTCGCCTTCCCGACCCCGGCCGTGCCGACGCCGCAGATCCTGCCGCAGTTGTGGTGGGCGGGCGCGCTGATGGCGGCCGTCGGCGGCTACTGGTTCTGGTTCTTCATCCGCGTCGACGTCGCCGCCGAAGGTCGTTCGCCTCTGCGCCTGATGCGCGCCGACCTGTTCATCCTGTCGCTGCTGGCGAGCGTGACGCTAGCACTGCTGTGGGCCGCGGCCGGCGGCGGCATCGGCGTGCTGTTCGCCCTGTACGTCCTGGCCACCACGGTGCTGTTCGCCTCGGTGCCGTGGTCGAAGTTCGCGCACATGTTCTTCAAGCCCGCGGCGGCGTTCGAGAAGAGAGTCGCGAAGGCCAACGGCACGGCCGAGAATCTGCCGACGCAGTCGCGCGACGACCCCGAGCAACAGCGGCGGCACTCGATGGAACTGCTGCAAACCGCGCCGATGAACATGGGGCTCGGCATCAAGCGCGAACCGCCGCGCCACTATTAGGCAGCGGCAACGCCTGTCGTCACGAACAAGGAAACGGACTCATGCCTACCTTCGTCTACATGACGAGGTGCGACGGATGCGGACACTGCGTCGACATCTGCCCCTCGGACATCATGCACATCGATAAGACCTATCGCCGTGCCTACAACATCGAGCCCAACATGTGTTGGGAGTGCTACTCCTGCGTCAAGGCCTGCCCGCAGCATGCGATCGACGTGCGCGGCTATGCCGACTTCGCCCCGCTCGGCCACAGCGTGCGCGTGCACCGCGACGAGGAGAAAGGCACGATCGCCTGGCGGATCAAGTTCCGCAACGGCACGGAGAAGAACTTCTTGTCGCCGATCACCACCAAACCCTGGGGGCAGGCGATCCCCAAGCTGGCCGAGGTTCCCGCGCCGAGCAAGGACATGCGCGACGGCGAACTGCTGTACAACGAGCCGAAATACATCCGCCTGGACGACGGCGGCCTGCATACGCTGGCCGCCGCGGGCCTGAAGATGAAGAAAGGGGTGTACTACTAATGGCCTACAACACGATCATCGAAGACGGCATCGACATCCTGGTGGTCGGTGCGGGTCTGGGCGGCACCGGCGCCGCCTGGGAGGCGAGGTTCTGGGGTCAGAACAAGAAAATCGTCATCGCCGAGAAGGCCAACATCGATCGCTCCGGCGCGGTCGCCCAGGGCCTGTACGCGATCAACTGCTACATGGGCACGCGCTGGGGCGAGAACAAGCCCGAGGACCATGTCCGCTACGCGCGCATCGACCTGATGGGGCTGGTGCGCGAGGATTTGCTGTTCGACATGGCCCGTCACGTCGACTCGACCGTGCACCAGTTCGAAGAGTGGGGCCTGCCGATCATGAAGGACCCGAAGACCGGACGCTATCTGCGCGAGGGTCGATGGCAGATCATGATCCACGGCGAGTCCTACAAGCCGATCGTCGCCGAGGCCGCCAAGAAGTCGGCGGACAAGGTCTTCAACCGCATCTGCGTCACCCACCTGTTGATGGACGAAGCCAAGCCGAACCGGGTGGCCGGAGCGGTCGGCTTCAACGTCCGCACCGGCAACTACCACGTCTTCAAATCCAAGACCGTAATCTGCGGTGCCGGCGGCGCCTCGAACATCTTCAAGCCGCGCTCGGTGGGCGAGGGCTCGGGCCGCACCTGGTACGCACCGTGGTCGTCGGCATCCGCCTATGGGCTGATGATCGACGCCGGAGCCAAGATGACGCAGATGGAAAACCGCATCGTGCTGGCGCGCTTCAAGGACGGCTACGGTCCGGTCGGCGCCTACTTTCTGCACCTGAAGACCTATACGCAGAACTGCCTGGGCGAAGAGTACGAATCCAAGTGGTTCCCGGCGCTGCAACAGATGGTCGGCAAGGAGTACCTCGATCCGGAAGCCTCGCACCTGACGCACCGGCCGATCCCGACCTGCCTGCGCAACCATGCCTTGATCAACGAAGTCAACGCCGGTCGCGGTCCGATCCACATGGTGACCATGCGCGCCTTCCAGGATCCGCACCTGGAAGAGGTCGGCTGGGAGAACTTCCTCGGCATGACCGTCGGCCAGGCGGTGCTTTGGGCCGCCACCGACGTCGATCCGAAAAACGAGAATCCCGAACTGACCACTTCCGAGCCCTACGTGATGGGCTCGCACGCGACCGGCTCGGGCGCCTGGTGCTCGGGCCCGGAGGACGTTTCGCCGCCCGAGTACTTCTGGGGCTACAACCGGATGACGACGGTCGAAGGCCTGTTCGGCGCCGGCGACGCGGTCGGCGGCACGCCGCACGCCTTCTCCTCCGGCTCGTTCACCGAAGGCCGTCTCGCCGCCAAGGCCGCCTGCAAGTACATCGACGACGGCAAGGCCGAAGGCATCGTCGTCTCCGACGCGCAGCTCGAGCGCCGCAGGCAGGAGATCTACAAGCCGCTCGAGCACTACCGGATCTATCGCAACGCGATCGTCGCCGGCGACGTGAACCCGCACTACATCAATCCCAAGCAGGGCCTGGACCGCCTGCAGAAGCTGATGGACGAGTATTGCGGCGGCGTGACTGTCAACTACATGACCAATGAGAAACTCCTGAACATCGGCCTGAAGAAGCTCAGGATCATGGAGGAGGACCTCGATAACCTGGCGGCGCAGGATATTCACGAGCTGCTGCGGGCGTGGGAACTCAAGCACCGTCACCGCGCCGCCGAGTGCGTGATGCAGCACACGTTGTTCCGCAAGGAGACCCGTTGGCCGGGCTACTACTACCGCGGCGACGCGATGAAGCTGGACGACGAGAACTGGCACGTGCTGACGGTCTCGCGCCGTGATCCGGAGACCGGCGAGTACACGATGGAGAAGGCGCCTTGCTATCACCTTGTGTCGGAGACGGAGTAGCCATGTCCCCAGGGCGCAAGCCCGCGCCGACCCTGCGCGCGCTGCACCAGAGGCCAGCATGTCGGCGGTCCTGAGCCCCATGAAGCCGGTCTCCGCTGCTGGCGACGAGTTGCGCGTGAACATCGGCGACAAGACCGACGAGGAAATCCTCGCCCTCGCGCGTCCGCTGTGGCGCGATCTGATCAAGCACTCGAACGAGGGCAAGTACGGAGAGTTCGTCAAGAACTTCTCGAGCTCCCTGGCGCTGGCCATGAACCAGGTGGTCGCCGGCCACCAGTTCGCCAACAGCGAGCTGGCGAGAAGCCTGTCGGAGGACTTCGACGCGCTCGGCATCATCCGCCGCGGCGAGCACGTGACGGTGCTGTACCGCCAGCGCAGCACCAAGAAGCCGGGTGAGTGGCTGGGCCGGCTCGTCTTGGGCTATGAACACGGACAAGTCAGGATCTTCGGTGCGTCGATCTTCTGAAGAACTCGTTCGGACCCGGCATGACTGAAACCATCGGCGACGGCAAGTTCGTCGAACTCACCTACTCGGTGACCGACCGCAAGACCGGGCATGTCCTGACGCGGGTCGAATTCCCGCTGGGCTACGTGCATGGGCACAACGAGATCCTCGCCCCCTCGGTGCACCGGGAGCTGGAGGGCAGGTCCGCGGGCGACATCATCGAAGTGCCGATCGACGGCGATCAGATCTTCGGTCCTCGCGACGAGTCGCTGGTCTTCACCGATGACATCGACAATGTCCCCGAGGAGTACCGGCAGGTCGGCACTTCGATCCTGATGGAAAACGACCGCGGACAGACGCGCAGCTTTCTCGTCACCCACCTGGACGACGAGACGCTGACCGTCGACGGCAACAATCCGCTGTGCGGCCGGCAGGTGGTCTTCAGGCTCGAGGTGCTGACCGTGCGCGACGCCACCGCTGAAGAAACGCGGGCCGGCGGGACGGTCGCGGCAGGCGCGGCTGTCGATCCGTCGCTGCTGCGGCCGGTTTGAGCAGCGGCATCGTTGAAGGGCAACGAACGAGTTCGTTGCAGTTGCAGACCAGACCTTCCGCACAAGAGAGGTGACTCGTGAGCGAGCAGAAAAAACCCGTCGCCAAGGTGCCCGACGGCCATGCGCGTTTCTTGACCACGCGGCAGAAGCCGGCGAACGAAAAGGGCTTCGTCGGCTTCGAAACCGTCTGGGAGCCGTTCCAGAAGGTCGCCGAGTACACGACGCCGAAAAAGCCGTAGGCGGCGCCGTTCACGCCGAGCGTGCCACGGAGTCAATCGCCCGAGGCCGGCGCACGCCGGCATGCGGCCGGCCGGGTCAGGCCGCCTTGCGGTGCTCGGCTGCCGCCTCCGGCGCGCCCTGCCACAGCATGTCGTAGCCGAGTTCCTTGGTCTCGCTGCACATCTGCGCCAGCGCCGCGAACTTCTCGCGGAACACCGCGTCGGCGTGCGAGCGCTCGTGCTGCTCGAACGAGCGCCAGTAGGTGACGATCACGACGTCGTGATCGGCGCTGCGGTCGGCACCGAGCGAACCCTCGTCGGAGACGAAGCCCGAGAAGCGGAACACCTGTCCGGCGATGAAGCCGCCTTGGTCGCCGCCGTAGGTCTCCTTGACCACGCTGCACATCTCGGCCAGCGCCAGCTCGATATCGTCGTAGGCGACACCGGGCTTGAGCTTGACGGTGTTGAACAGGAGCTTCGCTCCGAATGGAATCGTGATCGGTCCGAACATGGCGTGAGCCTCCGGTTTCTGTTGCGCGCCGGCCGCAGCTTGCATCAAATCGCGGTCTGGCGACAGCGACGTGACCGCAATCACCGCCGGCGCGCGGGGTCGGCTGCATCGGCAGCCGCCGCGCTCAACGCGCCTCGCGGCCGCCGTTGATCGGTCCGCACGCGCGAGGCGAGGAACGCCTCGGCGCGATCCGCATCGACTCCGACACCCGAATCTTCGACCAGCGGTAACTCGGCGTCGTTCCAGCCGCGCACGCCGGTCTTCATCGACACCACGTCGGCGAAACCCATCGCCATCATGAGGTCGGCGGCCAGCAACGAGCGGTGTCCGGAGCGGCACATGACCACGATCGGCCGCTCGCGGCCGCCGGCGAGCACAGGCTCAGTGTCGTCGTAGTCCCACTCGCACGCGGCCTCGAGCAGGCCACGCGGCACGTTGATCGAGCCGGCGATGCGCGCCTGCGCGAACTCGGCTGGCTCGCGCACGTCGAGCAGCAGCGGCGGATCGGGCTGCCGCAGCCTCGCCGCCACCTCCCAGGGCATGAGCTCGCGCACGCGCGCCTGCGCCGCCGCCAACAGGTCGGCATAGCGCTTCATGCGCGGCGCCCGCTCGCTGCAACTGCTCGGGCGACGCCGGCCTCGCGCGCCCAGGCAGCGATCACGCGACCGAGCCGAAGCCGCGGTCGATCGCGCCGCCCGGTGCGCTCAGGCCGGCGAGCCGGCAGCCCTGGGCGATCGGGCCGCCGGGCAAGAGCGTGTACAGGTATCTGATGCCGCCCTTGTGGTGGAACTTCTCTTCCAGCGCATCGTGCAGTTCAGTGAGCACGACCGGCGTCTCCTCGTGGCGCGCGTAGAACTCCTGCAGGGCGCGCACGACCTGCCAGTGATCGTCGCTCAGGACCAGGTTCTCGCTGCGCGCGACCTCCTGCGCCACGTCCGGCGTCCACTCGGCCGGAGCATGGCGAAAGCGCGGGTCGGGTTCGAACTGTCGGCCGCGGACGGCGTCAGTGGACAGCGTCATGGCGTTCTCCCGTTGGCTCGTCGGAGTGCTCATTGAAGCGCAGTCCGGGCGCCGATGCACGGGGGGCTTGCCCGCACCCGGGCGCCTTCCCGCCGATGCGGGACGGCGACCGACCCCGGCGACCTCGCCGGGCCGGCGGCGATCGCTTCTTTGGCTGCAAGCGGAGTCGGCCGCCCTGCTCCTTCACCGCCGGCAGCGGGCGTCGGCAGTCAGGTTCATGTGCCGCACCAGCCACTCGCGCGCGCGGCTGCGTGCATGGCGCGTGGCGATGCGCTCTTCCGGCGAGGCGTCGCGCCGGAAGTCGAACGCGCGCCGCGCCATCGGATACATCTGCAGTTCCACCGGCACACCGCGCTCGAGCAGCGCATAGAACGCGCGACCGTTGACGATGCGCCGCACTTCGAAGTCGGCGTCGCCGATCAGCATCAGCACCGGCGCCGTGATCTGCATCACTTCCGGCGCGATCGAATAGATCTGCAGCGGCTCGGGCGCGTTCGGGTTCTGGAAGTGCCCGTAGTAGGCGACGATCGCCGCCACGTCCGCCGGCCGCCGCGCAGCGAGCCGGATCGCGTAGTACGGCCCGCGCGAGATGCCGACGATGCCGACCGGCCCCTTGCAGACGTCGCCGCGCGCAAGCAGCGCGTTCAACGCCGCCTCGACGTCCTGCTCCGACTCCTCGGTGTGCCGCACCGGCCAGCGCTCGATCATGCGGCCGGTCTGCCAGTCCGGGGCGAGCACGAGGAAGCCCTGCGCCGCCAGCGTGCGCATGTGTTCGCGGTCGGGATCGTCGAAGCCGCGCCGCGCATGGATGTAGATCAACCCCGGAAACGGCCCGGCGCCGGCCGGCCGCGCGATCTCGATCGGCACCTCGACGTCGCCCACCTTGAGCGACGACGCCTGCAACGTCACGGCGGCAGCACTGGCACTGAACGCCGTTGCCGTCGCCACGAGCGCCAGCCATCGCATCATCTTCCGCCCCTTGCTAGTCGAGGGTGTGCACTGCGAACGTCAGGGTCTCGAGATCGCCGAGCGCCAGCGTCACCGGCGCGCCGAGACCGGCCACCGTGCCCGGGTTGACGACCACCGTGCGCCCACCGCGCACATGCGTCACATGGTCGATCGCGGCGCGATGGCTGTGGCCGCAGAACACGGCGTCGAAGTCGCCGGTCAGCGCCATGCCGTGCGCCAGGTGCGGGTAGTGGATCAGGAACAGGCGCCGGCCGGCGAGTTCGAGGTCCGCCTCGCCGCCGTGATAGCTGAGTCGGCCGTCGGAGTCGCGCGCCAGGCGCACCATCGCCGGCACGTCGCCGAGGTTGTTGCCGTGGATCACGTGCAGCGGCAGGCCGAGCGCGAGTGCCGCGCGCAGCGTGTGCGCTCCGATCACGTCGCCGCAGTGCAGGACCGCGCGCGCGCCCCAGTCACGACCGCGCTCGACGGCGCGCGCCAGAAGGTCGCCGCGGTCGTGGCTGTCGGAGACGATGCAGACCTTCATGGCGTTCCTGGCGAGTGCGATTTCGCCTGCGGCGACGAGAAGCTCGTGCTCGGCGCAAGGTCGAGCGAGGCCGAAGTATCCCAGCGATGACACACGCTTGGCCTACCAACGTGGGTGAGGACCGACCCACCCTGGATCGGGAGTAGACAGCGCGCGGCGCGAGCCGCGAAATTGCACCGGCGCGCCTTGTGGTCAGCCGCCCATGGCTGCCGCGCGCGCCTAGACTCGCCGCGCGCGGCTCGACGCGCGACCCTCCGAAGCGAACCCGTGCCCCTCCACGATCCGACCGCGACCGCTCCTGCCACCGAGGTGCGAACGACCACCTGCTACATGTGCGCCTGCCGCTGCGGCATCCGCGTGCATCTGCACGACGGTCGCATCCGCTACATCGACGGCAATCCCGAGCATCCGATCAACCAGGGCGTGATCTGCGCCAAGGGCTCGTCGGGGATCATGAAGCAGTACTCGCCGGCACGGCTGACGCAGCCGCTGCTGCGCCGGCCGGGGGCGCAACGCGGCGACGGCGACTTCGAGCCGATCTCCTGGGAGCGCGCCTTCGAGCTGCTCGGCGACCGGCTGGCGAAGATCCGCGCCAGCGATCCGAAGAGGTTTGCGCTCTTCACCGGCCGCGACCAGATGCAGGCGCTCACGGGGCTCTTCGCGCGCCAGTTCGGCACGCCGAACTACGCCGCCCACGGCGGCTTCTGCTCGGTGAACATGGCCGCCGGGATGATCTACACGATCGGCGGCTCGTTCTGGGAGTTCGGCGGACCCGATCTCGAGCGCGCCCGACTGTTCTTCATGATCGGCACCGCCGAGGACCATCACTCGAACCCGCTGAAGATCGCGATCAGCAAGTTCAAGCGGCGCGGCGGCCGCTTCGTCTCGATCAATCCGGTGCGCACCGGCTACTCGGCGATCGCCGACGAGTGGGTGCCGATCCGGCCCGGCACCGACGGCGCCCTGCTGCTGGCGCTGATCCACGAGCTGATCGCCCAGGGACTTTACGACCGCGACTTCCTGGTCCGCTACACCAATGCCGGCCAGCTCGTCAACGTCGATCAAGCGAACGACGAGTTCGGCATGTTCGTGCGCACCGAGGTGCCCGAGGAAGAAGCCTGCTACGACCCGCAGAACAAGCTCTGGTGGGACCGCATCGGCGACCGGCCGGTGGTCACGCACACCCCGGGCGCCGATCCGTACCTGTTCGGCAGCTTCAAGCTGCACGACGGCACGCCGGTCAAGCCCGCCTTTCAACTGCTGCAGGAGCGCGTGCAACACTGCACGGCCGCGTGGGCGAGCGGCATCACCGGCGTTGCGGCGGCGACGATCAAGCGCCTGGCGCACGAACTCGGCATCACCGCGCGCGACGAGAAAATCGAACTGCCGATCGCCTGGACCGATGCCTGGGGCGTCGAGCACGAATCGGTGACCGGCAACCCGGTCGCGTTCCATGCGATGCGCGGGTTGGCCGCGCATTCCAACGGCTTCCAGTCGATCCGCGCGCTGGCGATCCTGATGTCGCTGCTGGGCACGATCGACCGTCCCGGCGGCTTCCGCCACAAAGCGCCGTTCCCGCGCCCGATCCCTCCCTGCGCGCGGCCCCCCAACACCCATCGCGCGGTGCAGCCGAACCGGCCGCTCGACGGCATGGCGCTCGGCTGGCCGGCAGACCCCGACGACCTGTTCGTCGACGACGACGGCAACCCGGTACGCATCGACAAGGCGTTTTCGTGGGAGTACCCGCTGTCGGTGCACGGCCTGATGCACAACGTGATCACCAACGCCTGGCGCGGCGACCCGTACCGGATCGACACGCTGCTGATCTTCATGGCCAACATGGCCTGGAACTCGACCATGAACACGGTCGAGGTGCGCAAGATGCTCAACGACAAGGACGACAACGGCGACTACAAGATCCCGTTCCTGGTCGTGTGCGACGCCTTCCAGTCGGAGACCACCGCCTTCGCCGATCTGGTGCTTCCCGACACCACCTACCTGGAGCGGCACGACGTGATGTCGATGCTCGACCGGCCGATCTCGGAGTTCGACGGCCCGGTCGACTCGGTGCGCGTGCCGATCCTGCCGCCGACCGGCCAGTGCAAGCCGTTCCAGGAAGTGCTGATCGAGCTGGCCTCGCGGCTCAAACTACCCGCCTTCACCCGGCCCGACGGCACGCGCAAGTTCCGCAACTACCCCGACTTCATCGTCAACTACGAGACCGAGCCCGGCTCCGGCATCGGCTTTCTCTCCGGCTGGCGCGGCCGCAGCGGCGAGAAGTTCATGCGCGGCGAACCCAACCCGCAGCAGTGGCAGATGTACGAGAAGAACAACTGCGTCTTCCGCCACGAGCTGCCTCCGTCGTACCAGTACATGCGCAACTGGAACCAGGGCTATCTCGAATGGTCGCGGCGCAACCGCATCACGCGCTACGCCGAGCCGATCCTGATCCACCTGTACTCGGAAGTGCTGCAGAAGTTCCGCACCGCGGCGCAGGGCAAGGGCGTCTCGCGCAAGCCGCCGGCGCAACTGCGCCAACGCATCGCCACCTACTTCGATCCGCTGCCGTTTTACTACCCGCCGCTCGAGGCGCAGGCAGCCGACACGCAGGCCTTTCCGCTGGCGGCGATCACGCAGCGGCCGATGGCCATGTACCACTCGTGGGACTCGCAAAATGCCTGGCTGCGGCAGATCCACGCGCACAACGCGCTGATGGTCAACCCGCGCACCGCGCGCGCCGCCGGCATCGACGATGGCGACTGGATCTGGGTCGAATCGCGCTGGGGCCGCGTGCGCTGCCTTTGCCGCCACTCGGAGGCGGTCGAACCCGACACCGTCTGGACCTGGAACGCGATCGGCAAGGCGGCCGGCGCCTGGGCGCTCGCGCCCGACGCCAACGAAGCGCGCAAGGGCTTCCTGCTCAATCATCTGATCAGCGAGGAGCTGCCCGCCGGCAACGGGCAGTTCGTCTCCAACTCGGATCCGATCACCGGGCAGGCCGCCTGGTACGACGTAAGCGTGCGCATCCGCAAGGCCGACGCCGGCGAGGAGCCGGTGACGTCGCCGCAGTTCGCGCCGATCAAAGCATTTCCCGGCATGACGACCGCACGGAAGCTCTGGCTCGCCTACACGACGCGCGGCAACGGAGGTTCGCGATGACTCAGTTGGCCTTGGTCATCGACCTCAACGTCTGCGTCGGCTGCCACGCCTGCGTGACCAGCTGCAAGGAATGGAACACCTCGGGCGCCGCCGGCCCGATGGCCGACCGCAATCCCTACGGCGCCGATCCCACCGGCACCTTCTTCAACCGCGTGCAGACCTTCGAGGTCGGCGAGTACCCGAACACGCAGACCGTGCACTTCCCGAAGTCCTGCCTGCACTGCGAGGAGCCGCCTTGCGTGCCGGTGTGCCCGACCGGCGCCAGCTACAAGCGCCCCGAAGACGGCATCGTGCTGGTCGACTACGACAAGTGCATCGGCTGCAAGTACTGCTCGTGGGCCTGCCCCTACGGCGTGCGCGAGCTCGACGAAAAGCAGCTCGTGATGAAGAAGTGCACGCTGTGCGTCGACCGCATCTACGACGCCGCGCTGCCGGCGGCCGAGCGCAAGCCGGCCTGCGTGCTCGCCTGCCCGACCAACGCGCGCTTGTTCGGCGACGTCCACGACCCGGACTCCGAGGTGTCGCAGGCGATCCGCGAACGTGCCGGCTACGCGCTGATGCCGGAGTGGGGAACGCAGCCGGCCAATCACTACCTGCCGCGCCGGCGCACGACGATCGCGATCCAGCCCGACGAGCTGGTGCGTGCCGACAATCCGCTGAAGGTCGACGGCAAGCTGCCCAAGCCGCCGTTGCGCGATCCGGCCCTCGACGACGTCACTTCCTGGTAGCGGTCAGCCGATACGCGCCCACCGTCCCATGCAGCCCGCATTCTCGGTCCTGTTCCTCACCACTCTGATCGGCGCCGGTCAGGGACTTTTCCTGGCGCTGTTCGGCGCGGAACTCGCCGCCGCCGTTGGCTGGCTGCCGACGCCGCCGCCCGCCTTTCTCGCGCTTGGCTCCGCGGTCGCGCTGGTGCTCACCGGACTGGGCCTGGTCAGTTCCTTCTTCCACCTCGGCCGGCCCGAGCGGGCCTGGCGCTCGGCTGCGCGCTGGCGCACGTCGTGGTTGTCGCGCGAGGTGGTCGTGCTGCCGCTGTTCATGGCCGCACTGGCCGGCTACGGACTCGCCCACGCCAGCGGCTGGAGCGCCGCGCACCCGGTGGCAACCCTGGTGCTGGGCGCGGTCACGGCGCTGCTGGCGCTGGCACTTTACCTGTGCACCGGCATGATCTACGCGTGCGTGAAGTTCCTGCAGGAGTGGGCTTCGCCGCTGACGGTGATCAACTACCTGCTGCTCGGACTGGCTTCTGGGTGGACGCTGGCCACCGCGCTCGCGGCCCGCTCGGCACCGGAGCTGACGGTGTTCTTCGGCGTCGGCGCGATCGTCGTCACCGCGGCCGCCTTCGTCTTCCGCGCCGCTTCGCTCGCGCGCAACGCGCGCTTGCGACCGAAATCGACCCTGCAGACCGCGATCGGCATCCGCCATCCGCGCATCGTCCAGATCTCGCAGGGCTTCACGGGCGGATCGTTCAACACGCGCGAGTTCTTCCACGGCCGCTCGCGCGCGCTGCTGCGCTCGGTCAAGTGGGCGTTCCTGGTCCTGGTATTCCCGCTGCCGGCGCTGCTGCTCGCCGCCGGCCTGTGGCTCGATCAGCCGCAGTTGCCGGCGCTGGCGTTCGCGCTCCAGTACCTCGGCTTGCTCGCCGAGCGCTGGTTCTTCTTCGCCCAGGCGAACCATCCGCAGAACCTCTACTACCAGGCGGCCGCCTGAGGCCGGCGCCGGGGCCGCGCCGGTCGCTGCGTCGCGGGCGTGCCGGCTCGCTACTATCCGCCATCGGCACCTCTCCCGACCGACGACCGGGTACCCGCGGAGCGCAGTTGAACCTCGAATCCTTCGCCACGAGCGCACAGCGGCCCGTGCCGGCCGACCCGGGATTGAGTCGTATCGAACCCGACGACACGGGATCGATGCTGATGGACTTCCTGGGCCTGGTCGTGCGGCTCACCGGTGCGCGCGCCGGCGCGGTGCGCGTGCCGACCGCCGACGGCGCGAGCTTTCGCCTGCTGGCCGCCGTCGGGCTTACCGGTGAGCTGCGCACGCGCGATGCGCTGATGCCGGCGGCGTGCGGCATGTGCGGCGCCGCACTGCAAAGCTCGCTCACGCGCCAGGCGACCTCGGTCATCGGCTGCTCGCTGCGCGATCACGCGGCGGCGACCGGCGAGTTCAGCGGCCGAGCCGTGGCGGTGCCGCTCGATCACCGCGAACGGCCGATCGGCGTCCTCAACCTGTTCTTCGCTGAAGGCCGCGATCCGCCGGCCGGCATCACGCGCCTGCTGCGTCCCTTCGGCCAGTTGCTCGGCCTGGCGCTGGAAAACGAGCGGCTGACGCGCGAGAACCTGCAGACGCGGCTCGAGGCGGAACGGCAGTTGATGGCCGCGGACATCCATGACGCGCTCGCCCAATCGCTGACCTTCATGCGCATGCGCATGTCGCTGCTGCTCGACGCCCTGGGCAGCGGCGACTCCACCGGCGCCCTGGCCTACGGCAGCGACGTGAGCGACGAACTGCGCAACGCCCACGGCCGCCTGCGCGAGATGATTAGCCTGTACCGGGCCGGCATGGACTCGCGCGGCCTGATCACCTCGCTGCGCGAGCTGGCGACCGCGTTCCGGCGCCGCTGCGGTATCGACGTCGTGTTTGAGTGCGCCGTGCACGAGGTCGGACTCGCCTCCGAGCAGCAGTTGCAGGTCTTCTACATCGTGCAGGAGGCGCTCGCCAACGTCGGTCACCACTCGGGCGCCAGTTGCGCGCGCCTGAGCCTGACACGCAACGACATCGGGCTGGTGGTCACGATTGAAGACGACGGCCGCGGACCGGACGAGGCGATCCTCGACCCGCGCTGCGCCGGCCGCCTGACCGAGGCCGGCCATCATGGCCTGCAGATCATGCGCGAGCGCGCCGGTCGCGCCGGCGGCCGCCTGGAGATCAACGTGCTGCCGGCCGGAGGCACGCGTGTGACGCTGACGATCGACGACGACCCGCGCGGCGCACGCATCGAATGACAAGCCGGCGGCGCCGCTTTTGGCGCACGCGGCACGAGACGGGAGACATGGGGTGAGTGCAGTGACGGTACGGCTGCTGCTGGTCGACGATCACGCCCTGGTGCGCCAGGGCTTGGCCGACCTGCTGTCGCGCAGCGGCATGGAGGTGCTCGCCACCACCGGCCAGCCGGACGAGACCTTCGAGCTACTGCGCCAGCACAAGCCCGATTTGCTGATCCTCGATTTGCGCATGCGGCCGACCGACGGCATCACCTTGTTGAAGAACCTGCGCGATCGCGGCGAAACCACGCCGGTGCTGGTGCTGACCATGAGCGAAGCGGCCGAGGATCTGGCCTCCGCGCTGCGCCTGGGCGTGCGCGGCTACCTGCTCAAGGACATGGAGCCGGCCGACGTGATCGAAGCGATCCGCCGCGCCGCCCGCGGCGAGCTGGTGGTGGCGCCGTCGATCGCCGGCAAGCTGGCAACCATCCTGCAAAGCGGCGAGCAGCCGGGCAGCGCCGCCAGCTTGGTCAAGCAGTTGACCGGGCGCGAGCGGCAGATTCTCGGCTACGTCTCCGCCGGTCTGAGCAACAAGGCGATCGCCAAGGCGCTCGGCATCAGCCACGACACGGTCAAGCTGCACGTGCGCCACATCCTGTCCAAGCTCGGGCTGAGTTCGCGCGTCGAAGCGGCCGTGTTCGCGGTGCAGAACCGCTCGGTGCTTGGCAGCGATCCGCGCTGAGGTCGCGGCACCGCCCGCAGTGCACGCGAGGCACGCGCAGGGCCACTTCGAGGCGCTGCCGATTGGCGGTGAGCGCCGAGGCGCTCAGTCGCCGCTGCCTCTTTCCGGCGGCGCCGCGTCGCCGTCCGGCTCAGGGCTGGCGGCGCGATAGAAGACGAAGCGCAAATTGCCCGGTTCGATCTCGACGTAGTCGATCACCGTGCCGGCGAGCGGCTCCAGCGACGGCGGCGACACGAGCAGCGTGATCCCGGCTGCGGTGGCAACCTCCTGGTCCTGGTCGCGGCGCTCGTCCAGGCCCATGCCGTACTCGATCTCGCCGTCGTCGCAGCGCCGCGCCGCCACGCGCAGCGACAGTCCGTCGTCGGTGGCCGCAGCGAGCGCGGCGCGGATCTGCTCGGCAGCGGCGGCGGTGATCTCGATCATCATGGTTCTCCGATCGGGGACGGCGCCGCAGCGGCGGCGCATGTCGCACTCGCCCGGCAGGCGCGGGCGAAGGCGACGAAGCGCGCCGGCCAGTCGTGGCCAGCGACGCTGCGCAGGTGCGTGTACGAGGCGAGCACGTTGTTGAACACGATGCCGTCGCGCTCGCCGTCGACGCCGTGGCCGCGCAGGACGCGATAGGCAAAGCGCAGGCCGGAGTCGGCGCCGACCAGTCGCGAGTAGTGAAACTCGTGCGCGCGCAGCACCGGTGGTGCGGCGCCGGGCCACGGGTGCTCGGCGGTCGGCGCCAGGTGCACGTAGCCGCGACCGACCGGCCGCGACTGCATTTCGATTTCGGCCGGCAACGCGCCGACCATCGGATAACTACGCTCGCCGCAGCGGATCGAACGCGCCAGATACATCAGCCCGCCGCACTCGGCGTAGGTGGGCACACCGGCGTCGATCGCGGCGCGGATCTCGGCGCGCAGCGACGTGTTGGCGGCAAGCCCGGCCGCCAGCACCTCGGGAAAACCGCCGCCGATGAATAGCGCGTCGACCTCGGGCAGGTGCGCATCGGCGAGCGTGTCGAAGAACACGAGCTGCGCGCCCGCGCGCCGCAGCGACTCCAGATCCTCCGGGTAATAGAAGCCGAAGGCGCGGTCGCGGGCGATGCCGATGCGCAGGCTCGGTGCCGGCAGTGCCGCGGCCGGCGCCGCCGGCATCGCCCCGGGCGCGCCGCAGGCGGCGAGCAGCCGCTCCAGATCGATCGCGCTGCCGATCGCCGTGACCAGGCGCGCGACCAGCGCCTGCGCGTGTTCGGCCTCGGTCGCCGGCATCAGACCAAGATGCCTTTCCTCGATGCGCAGCGCCTCGCTCTCGTGCAGCGCGCCGAGCACCGGCAGGTCGGTGTAGTGCTCGAGCACCGCGCGCAGCTTGGCCTCGTGCCGGGCGCCGCCGACGCGGTTCAGGATCACGCCGGCGAAGCGCAGCGAGCGGTCGAAAGCCTGGTAGCCGAGCACCAGCGGCGCCACGCCGCGCGTCATGCCGCGCGCGTCGATCACCAGCACCACCGGCAGGTCGAGCAGTTTCGCGAGCGCGGCGTTGCTGTTGCTGCCGTCCAGGGCAAGGCCGTCGTACAGGCCCTTGTTGCCCTCGACCAGCGCCAGGTCAGCGCCGGCACAGGCGGCAGCGAAGGCGGCGGCGATCGACTCCGGCGGCGACAGATAGGGATCGAGGTTGCGGCAGTCGCGCCCGGCGGCCGCACCGAGCCACAGCGGATCGATGTAGTCGGGCCCCTTTTTGAACGGCTGCACCGTCAGGCCGCGCTGCCGCAGCGCCGCCGCCAGACCGATCGCCAGCGTGGTCTTGCCGGAGGACTTGTGCGCCGCTGAAACGAGCAGCCGGTACATCGGAGTCGGCTGGCCGCCGCGGTCCGGGCCTAGCGGGCGGCCGGCGCGCCGGAGTCCTCGGCCGGCAGGAAGTCGAGGATCTGGATGCCGACCAGCGTGATCAGGTAGGCGGCGGCCACGCCGCCCAGGCCGAGCAGCACCTCGGGCAGGCTCGGCACGTAGGGGGCGATCGCGCCGTCGCGGAAGCTGCTGGTCTCGTCGAAGCCGGGGAAGATGTCGAGCGGGAACGCCTGGCCGCCAAGGATGAACACGTACAGGGCGGCAAAGGCGCCGGCCACGGTCAGCGCCGCGGCCGCGCGCAGCGACTCCAAGCCCGCGCCCTGACGCCAGACGAGCCACATCGGCACGAGGCTTCCTGCCAGCACGTAGCCGCCCCAGAAGAGCAGCGGATAGACGCCGCCGTCGAGCAGGATGAAGCGCACGAACTCGGTCTGGCGCGCGAAGTACAGGTTGGTCAGGTGGTAAACGGCGGTCAGGTACAGCACGAGCGCGATCAGGATGCCGAGCAGGTTGCGCATGCGCCGCTGCAGGTCCTCGCCGGCGTTGCCGCAGGCGGACTGGACCAGGACGAACACCGCCATGCCCCAGGCGAGCGACATGGCAATGAACAATGGCGGCAGGATCGCCGAGGCGTAGGCCTGGCGCGCCACCAGAAAGGCGAAGATGCAGCCGGTGCCGGTGGTCAGCACGAAACGCCAGACGAAGGCGGCGATCCCGGCCGGCCGTGCGTAGCGGTTCATGCGCTTTTCCATCTGCATCCACAGGTACAGCGCTGCCAGCGCGAACATGCCCGTGTAGAGGAACACGTTCCAGGCGAACACCGAGGTCAGGTTGATGTGGGTCGCGGCCACCACCACGCGGTCGGGCCGCCCCAGGTCGAGCATCAGCACCATCAGGCCGCCGGCGAGCATGGCGATGCACAGCAGGCCCGACAGCCGCGCCCAGGGCTTGTAATGCGTCTGCCCGAACACGCTCGCCATCGACGCCACGTTCAGCACGCCCGAGGCGGCGACGATCAGGAAGATCGCGAACACGTGCGGCGTGCCCCACATGATCTCGTTGTTCATGCTGGTCACGATGTGCCCGTGGCGGAAGATGAACCACGCGCTGCCCAGACCGGCGCCCAGGACCGCCAGGCCGGCCGCGAGCCGAATCCAGAAGGCGCGTTCGCCGTCGGCGGGCAAAGCGAGAACGCTCGCCATCACAGTCCCGTGTAGCGCACGCCGAGGTCGAGCCGCAGGTCGGCGCGCAGTTGCGTCGTCGGCAGCGAGGCGATCCGGCGCGAGATCTCGGAGTCCGGATCGTTGAGATCGCCGAAGAGGATCGCCCCGGTCGGGCAGGCCTCGGCGCAGGCGGTGTTGCGCTCGCCGCGGTCGATCCGGTGCACGCACAGCGTGCACGACTCGACGCAACCCTTGCCGCGCGGCACTTCGGGCTTCTGCTGCGTGATCGGCTCGTGCACCATGCTTCGCGCCTTGTACGGGCAGGCGAGCATGCAGTAGCGGCAGCCGATGCAGGTGTGGCGGTCCACCAGGACGATGCCGTCGGCGCGCTTGAACGAAGCTCCGGTGGGACAGACGTCGACGCACGGCGGCTCGGCGCAGTGCTGGCACATGACCGGCAGGCTGAGCCTGCGGCCGGTGGCACGCTCCTTCAGATCGACCTTGCGGATCCACTGCACGTCGACCGGCCGCGTGCCGCCTTCGAGCCCGTTTTCACGGTTGCAGGCGAGCACGCATTCCTGGCAGCCCTCGCGGCACAGGTTGGCGTCGATCAGCAGCCCCCAGCGGACTTTCGACGTGACCGGCTCGCCGGGCTTGGCCGCGGCGCGTGCGATCTCGACCAGGGTCACGCCGGGCGCGATCGCCACCCCGGCGAGCGCGGCCGCCGCCGCCAGCAGCCGGCGCCGTGAGGGCATGTCGCTATCGCTCGGACTCATTTCAGCCACCGGCTCAGATCACCCAGCTCGACCGCGCCCGAGCGCACCGCGCCCAGCCGACCCTGGTGACACTCGAAGCAGTTGAGCCTGACCGCGACGTAGTCGTGACAGGCCTGGCAAAAGGCCTGCGGCGTCGACACCACGGTCCGGGTCTGGCGATCGGCGTGGCACTCGATGCAACTGGTCAGTGCCTCCTTGCCGCCGCGTACGCCGTAGCGCACAGTGAGGTCCTTGCGGCGCTCGAGCATGCGCGCGTGCTCGCGGCGCATCACGTCCGGCGGCGCGACACAGGTCGTCGTGCGATCGACTTCGAGCACCGGCAGCGGCACCCGCCCCGGCTCTGCCGTCACAGCCGGCGCACCGGCGGCGAGCGCGGCCGCCAGCGCCAGCAGCCACAGCAGCCTCGGCATCGCTACTCCCCGAGCCCCATCTGGATGTAGCCGGTCGGACAGACATCGGCGCAGATGTGGCAGCCGACGCAGCGGTCGTAGTCGGTGAAGACATAGCGGCCGGTGGTCGCTTCCTTCTTCGGCACCTTCTTCACCGCGAGCTGCGGGCAGTAGACGACGCAGTTGTCGCACTCGAAGCACAGGCCGCAGCTCATGCAGCGCTTGGCCTCGGCCACCGCCTCCGGTTCGGAGAGCACGCCGAGCCGTTCCTCGAAGTTGCCGAGCGCGCTTTCGCGCGTCAGCGTCACGAACTGGCGCTTGTGGCGGGAGGCGAAGCCGAAGTGGCCGAGGAAGAGCTGCGTGTGCGGGATCACGTAGCGGTCGGAGCGGTTGTCGAAGTTGTGGATCGCTCCCGGCGTCTTGTCGGTGCCGTGCAGCGGCCCCTCGACCTTCGGCAGTTGCACGCCCTTCTCGAGGTACTTGCGCATCAGGTCGAACTGATGGACGTCGATCTTCGGCCGCTTCTCCAGTTCCTCGCCGCGCAGATGGCGGTCGATGCCTTCAGCGGCAATCGCGCCGTGGCCGATCGCCGTGGTCAGCAGGTGCGGGCGCAGGATGTCACCGCCGGCGAACACGCCCGGCTTGCCGGTCACCTGGTAGTTGCGGTCGGCGCCGACCGCACCCTTGCCGTTGTTGAACTCCTCCAGCCCGGTGAAGTCGACCGCCTGACCGATCGCCGAGACGATCAGATCGGCGGGGATGTCGCGCTCGGTGCCTTCCTTGATCTTGATTTCCAGTCGCGGGCCGATCATCTTCGCCTCGCACTGCGCCAGCCGCAGCGCGGTGGCGCGGCCGTCGGGCCCGCGCACGATGCCCACCGGCGCCAGGCCGCCCTGGATGTCGATGCCTTCGGCCAGCGCCTGCTCGACCTCGTGCTTGTTGGCCTGCATCTTGTCGACCGGAAACACGGTCGTCAGCACTACCTCGGCGCCCTGCTTGACCGAGATCTCGGCCACGTCGTGCGCCATGTGGCCGGCGATCGCCGCCTCGAAGTCGGTCGGCTTCGCGTGCTCGATGTGGCCGAGCCGGCGCGCCACCGTGGCGACGTCAACCGAGGTGTCGCCGCCGCCGACCACGACCACGCGCTTGCCGACGTGGCGCAAGCGGCCGTCGTTGAACGCGCGCAGAAACGAAGTCGCGGTGACCACGTTTGGCGCCTCGCAATCGGCCACCGGCAGCGCGCGGCCGGCTTGGGCACCCAGCCCGAGGAAGATCGCGTCGAAGTTCAGCCGCAGCTCATCGAGCGTGATGTCGGTGCCGACGCGGCACTTCAGTCGCACCTCGACACCGAGGTCGAGGATGCGCTGGATCTCGGCGTCGAGCACTTCGCGCGGCGTGCGGAAGCCCGGGATGCCGTAGCGCATCATGCCGCCGAGATGTTCGCGCTCGTCGAAGATCGTGACATCGTGTCCGCGCAGCGCCAGTTGATAGGCGCAGGACAGCCCGGCCGGTCCGCCGCCGATCACGGCGACCTTCTTGCCGCTGCGCGTCTGCGGCGCCTGGTACTTCAGCCCCTTGGCAATCGCCCATTCGCCCAGGTAGTGCTCGACGGAGTTGATGCCGACGTGGTCCTCGACCTCGTTGCGGTTGCAGCCGGTCTCGCACGGCGCCGGGCAGACGCGGCCCATGATCGACGGGAACGGGTTGGCCTCGGTCAGGCGCCGCCACGCGTACTCCTGCCAGGTCATCGAAGGCTTGCCGTCGGCGCCGAGTGGCGGCTTCTCCATGCCGCGCACGATGTTCAGGTAGCCGCGGATGTCTTCGCCCGACGGACAACTGCCCTGGCACGGCGGCGTCGACTGGATGTAGGTCGGACACTTGTGCGAGTGGTCGGCGTCGAAGATCTTGGCGTGCAGATCCTTCCACTGGTAATCACCGTCCTTGTAACGGCGGAAGGTCAGCGGCCTGACTTCGCTATCGGCATGGGTCGACATCGTCTCTCCGAAACAGTCGGATTCAGTGCGGGGCGGCGTCCAGCCGGATCGCCGTGCTCACCAGTTGATGCACGCCGCCGACCATGTTCATCTTGAAGCCGTAGTACGGCAGCACCTTCGTGAACTGCGCCTTGCAGATGGCGCAGATCGTCGCCATGAAGTTCACCTTGCCTGCGTCGGCCACGGCGCGCAGCGCCTCCATGCGCGGCAGCGCGCCCTTGACGCGCAGGTCGAGCAGCTCGTCGGTCAGCAGTCCGCCGCCGCCGCCGCAGCAGAAGGTGCGCTCGCGCGTGGTGGTCGAGTCCATCTCGACGTAGTGATTGGCCACCGCGCGGATGATCGCGCGCGGGATCTCGAACTGGCCGCCCGGTGCGTCGCCCATGCGCGAGGCGCGGGCGACGTTGCACGAGTCGTGGAATGTGACCACGCGGTGGTCATTGGCTTCCTTGTCGAACTTCAGCGCCCCGCGTCGGATCAGGTCCCAGGTGAACTCGCAGATGTGCATCGGCTGGCGCACGCTGGCGTCGAGCTGGCGCTGCAACTGGATCGCGAACGGGTCCTTGCCGCCGGCGCCGATGCCGACCAGCGTGTTCCAGAAGCTGTAGGCGACGCGCCAGGCGTGGCCGCACTCGCCGACGACGATGCGCTTGACGCCGAGTTCAAGCGCCGCCTCGCGCACGCGCAAGGCGATCGCGCGCAACTGTTCGTAGTTGCCGATGAACAGGCCGAAGTTGCCGGCCTCGGAGGCCATCGACGACAGCGTCCAGCGCACGCCGGCGGCATGGAACACCTTGGCGTAGCCGATCAGGCTGTCGACGTGCGGCTCGGCGAAGAAGTCGGCGCTCGGCGTTACCAGCAGCACCTCGGCGCCCTTGTCGTCGAGCGGGAAGCGCACATCGACGCCGGTGTCTTCCTTGACGTCCTCCTCGAGCCCGGAGAGCGTGTCGGCGAGCGCCGGCCCGGGCAGTCCGAGGTTGTTGCCGATCTTGTGTACCTTGCCGATGATTTCGTTCGTGTACTTCTGGCCGTAGCCGACCGCGTCGAGGATCTCCTTCGCCGCCATCGTCACCTCGGCGGTGTCGATGCCGTAGGGGCAGAACACCGAGCAGCGGCGGCACTCCGAGCACTGGTTGAAATACGTGTACCACTCGTCGAGCACGTCCTTGGTCAGATCGCGCGCGCCGACGAGCTTGGGAAAGAGCTTGCCCGGCAGCGTGAAGTAGCGGCGATAGACGCTCCTCATCAGATCCTGGCGCGCCACCGGCATGTTCTTCGGATCCTGGGTGCCGATGTAGTAGTGGCACTTGTCCGAACACGCGCCGCAGTGCACGCACGAATCCATGAACACCTTGAGCGACCGGTACTTGCCAAGCAGGCTGCCCATGTGCTCGATTGCGCGCTGCTCCCAGCCGTCGGCGAGTTGGCCCGGAAAGCCGATCGCCTGCTGAATCTTGTCGCTGGCGACGAACGGGCGCGACTTGGCCATCGCCTCCGGCGCCAGCGGCGGCGGCGTCGGGAACTCGCGCAGCGGCGGCGCCTTGACCTCGGCCATTTAGCGACGCTCCAGATCGGCGGCCCAGGGCGCGAGGTGACGCGCCTCGCGCGGATCGTCAACCATGTTGCGCGCGGGCGAGAAGAACACGCCCGGCACGTGCAGCAGCTTCGAGAACGGGAACACGACCATCAGTGCCAATACCAGCGCCAGATGCACGTAAAGCATCGGATCGGGCGGCAGCGGCTGCCAGTCGGCCAGCATCAAGCCGAGGAAAAACGCCTTGACGCCGACCACGTCGGTCGGGAACAAGTACTTGATCGCCAGTCCCGAGGCGGCGATCGCCAGCAGCAGGATCAGCATCAGGTAGTCGGACGGCACCGAGATGTAGCGGACGCGGTCGACCAGCAACCGGCGCGCCAGCAGGCCCGACAAGCCGATCACCATGCCGAAAGCGCCCAAAATGCCGAGCGGCTGCGCCAGCACGACCCAGCCCCACACCGGCTCGGTGAAGTAGCGCAGGTGGCGGATCAGCACCAGCAGCAGACTGACGTGGAACAGCCAGCCGAAGAGCCAGGTCCACAGGCTGCCCTTGAACAGACTCTCGAACAGGACCACCTCACGCGCCATGCGCAGCACCACCCCGCTGCGCGTGACCGGCGCCGGCGTGGTGGCGATCTTCAGCGGCGACGGCGTGCGCGCGTAGTCGACGATGCGAACGATCAGGCCCGCGACCAGCACCACGGTAGCGGCATAGAACAGCAGCGCGAACGAGATGCTGGCGACGGACATGGCGTGACGTTCCTGCTCTCACCGCCCGCCCTCTGCCGCTGATGCGGAGGGCTCCCTCGTCCCCTCACCCCGATCAAAGGGCAAGGGCAAGAGTGGGAGGCTTAAGTGCTTCGATCAGACACAGCCGGTCGGCTTGGGCAGACCGGCGATCTTGCACGCCTGCTTGGCGGGTCCATAGGGGAACAGCTCGTACAGGTACTGGCTGTTGCCCTTCTCGGGCCCGAGCGTCTTGCCGATCGCCTTGGTCAGCACGCGCACCGCGGGCGCGATCTGGTATTCCTCGTAGTACTTGCGGAGGAAATTGACCACTTCCCAGTGGTTCTCGTTCATCTCGATGCTTTCCTGCTTGGCGATTTCGCTCGCCAGGTCTTCGTTCCAGTCCGCCAGGTTGACGAGGTAGCCCTCCTCGTCGGTCTCGTAACTCTTGCCTGCGACTTCGATGGTCGGCATGTACTTCTCCTTCTCCTAAAGTGGTCCTCGTCGGTCTAGAGCCAGGACTGCGAAACCGGGTGCTCGACCACGAGGTCGACGAAACCTTCGTAGTCGACCAGCTCGACGCCGTCGATCACCCGATCGGCCACGCCGCGCGCCTGCAGATCGGGGGCGAGCGCGTACACCTTGAGCCGCGCCATCAACTCGCGCAGCTTCGGCTCGGCGCCATGGCCGCGCGTGGCAGCGTACACGGCGTCCTCGATCAGCAGCACGGCGCCCGAGCGCGCGAGCCGCTGCACGGTGTCGAGCGAGCCCTTCTCGAGCGGCGACTTGTTCAGGATGTGCAGCATGCGCGCGCCCCTAGAAGCTCAGAACGACGTCCTGCTGCTCAATCAGTTCCGCCATCGAGCGCGCGTCGATCACCTTGACGTCGACCACCAGGTCGTCGGCCGCAAGGCCGCGCGCGGTGAGCGACTCGGCCTCGACGTACAGCTTGTCGACGTCGTAGTCCTCGAGCGCACGATAGGTGGGCGAGAAGTTCTTGGTCGCGATCGCCTTGGTCTGCATGCCCTTTTTCAACTGGTAGACACCGTCGTCGATGAAGGCGAGCGAGACCTCCTGCTCGAAAGCGGCCGCGATCAGCACCACTTCCAGGCTCTCCAGCGCGTAGATCGTCCCGTACGGCGCCTTGCGGTTGACCAGCATGAATCTCTTCGCCGCCATCGCTCAGTCCCCGAAAGTCACCAGGCGGTCGGCCTTGATGCCGGAATCGATCAATTGCCCCAGGCCGGAGATGCGGAAGCCTGGCGCGAGCGTGTCGGCCACCAGCCCGCGCCGCAACCCCGCGGCGACACAGACGACGAGATCGACCTTGTGCTCCTCCGCCAACTTGCTCCAGCGCGCCACCACGTTGCGGTCATCCTGCGGCGGCTCGGTGAAGCGCATGGCATTGTTGACGCCGTCGTGATAGAAGAACACGCGCTGGATCTCGTGTCCCTTGGCGAGCGCCGCCATGCAGAAGAGGTAGGCCGAGTCGCTCGCCTGATGCTGGTACGGTCCCTCGTTCACCAAGACGGCAATCTTCACGTTCGTCGATCCGGGTCTGCGCAGTCAGTCGTGGCTCTTTGCCCGCTCACGCGCCGGCGGCGCCGGCGCGCGCCGTGCCCCGCTCAGAAGCGGATGTGGGTCGAGGCGTTAAGGTTGGCGCGCGATCCGCGCCAGTCGTCGATCAGGTATTTGGTGAAGGTGAGCTCCGTCTTCTCGAAGAAGCGCGGCCAGCCGATGCGCTCGATCCAGTCGGCCATCCGTTCCCACGAGCGCGCGTCTTCCTTGTAGACGCGCAGGATGCGCTTGACCACCTCACTGACCTCGGGCCAGCGCGGCGGATTGTTCGGCAGCCCGCTGGCCACCATCTTCATGAAGGTCGGCTTGCCGCGCGCGTTCGAGTTCTTGCCGCCGACCCAGATCGCGAGCTTCGAGTGCTCGGGATCGTTGATCTGCATCGGCGGGCACGGCGGATAGCAGGCGCCGCAGCAGATGCACTTTTTCTCATCGACCTCGAGCGAGGGCTTGCCGTTGACCAGCGCCGGCCGGATCGCCGCCACCGGGCAGCGCGCCACCACCGCCGGTCGCTCGCAGACGTTGGCCACCAGGTCGTGATTGATCTTCGGCGGCTTCGTGTGCTGGACGATGATCGCGATGTCGGCCTGGCCGCCGCAGTTGATCTCGCAGCACGAGGTCGACAGGTGCACGCGGTTGGGCATCTCCTCGCGCTTGAACTCGACGATCAGCTCGTCCATCAGCGCCTTGACCGCGCCCGACGCGTCGGTGCCCGGGATGTCGCAGTGCAGCCAGCCCTGCGTGTGCGCGATCATCGACACCGAGTTGCCGGTGCCGCCGACCGGGAAGCCGGCGGATTCGAGCGCGTCGATCAGGGGTTGGACTTTCTCCCACTTCGACACGCCGATCTCGACGTTGCTGCGGATCGTGAAGCGCACCTGCCCTTCGCCGAACTTGTCGATGATGTCGGCGAGCTTGCGGATGGTCCACACGTCCATCTGCCGCTGCGTGCCGGCCTTGACGGTCCACAGCTCGTCGCCGGACTTGGCGACGTGGCGCAGCACGCCCGGGCGCGGCCGGTCGTGGTACTTCCACTGGCCGTAGTTCTTCTTCATCAGCGGGTGCAGGAACTGCCAGTTGTCCGGCACGCCGCTTTCGATCGCCCGGCGGGGCGTCTTCGGTGCCGCCGGCTTGGCCGGGGCCACTGGTGCTTCGACTTGCGCCATCATCGGTCTCCTCAGGCCGCTCTCTTCTTGGCCTGCATCTTGGCCACTTCCTCGTCCCAGCCGTCGGCGCGCACGTAGGGGTTGGTGCGCGGTGCCGACACCATGTTGGGATCGACGTCGAGGCCCACACCTTCGAGGAAGTTGACCAGGCCGATGCGCTCGATCGTCTCGCCGATGCGTTCGTGCTCGAGCGCGTTCTCAGCGAAGAAGTCGACGATGCGCTTGCCGAGATCGACCAGCGCCTCGCGGTCCTCGTCGGTCGCGAGCTTCATGAACGGCACGATCACCGTGCCCATCAGGTCGCCGATCTTGAGCGTGCGCTTGCCGCCGCACAGGATCGTGGCGCCGGTATCGGTGCCATGCGCCAGCGCGCCGGTCATCACGTTGATGCAGTGCATGCAGCGGACGCAGTCGCGGTTGTCGATCTCGAGCGCGTGCGTGTCGTTGACGGCCACGCTCGAAATCGACTCGCCCTTGCGCACCAGCTTGACTTCCTTGACCTGGATCGCCTTGGTCGGGCAGCGGGCAACGACGTCGTTGACCAGTTCGGTCATGCCGTGCTTGGCGAACCACTTCTTCGCCAGTTCCTCGTCGGTCCGGATGTTGTCGCGCCAGGTGCCGATCACCGCCAGGTCGGCGCGCTGCACCGAGTTCATGCAGTCGTTCGGACAGCCGGAGAACTTGAACTTGAACTTGTACGGCAGCGCCGGGCGGTGGATGTCGTCGAGGAAGCTGTTGAGCACCGTGCGGTGCGTCTTGGCCTCGTCGTAGCACGACTGCTCGCAGCGCGCCGCGCCGACGCACGACATCGAGGTGCGCACCGCGGGACCGGCGCCGCCGAGGTCGAAGCCGGCCTCGTTGATCGCGTCGAAGGCGTCCTGCACCTTGTCGGACTTGACGCCCTGGAACATGATGTCGCCGCTCTGACCATGAAAGGCGATCAGGCCGGAGCCGTGCTCCTCCCAGATGTCGCACAGCTTACGCAGGATGTCGGTCGAATAGTGCATTCCGGCCGGCGGCATCACGCGCAGCGTGTGGAACTCGGCGGCGTCGGGAAACTTGGGATTGCCCTTCTCGTCCTTCAGCTCGGTGAAGCGCGGGATCACGCCGCCGCCGTAGCCGAACACGCTGACCGTGCCGCCCTTCCAGTAGCCCTTGCGCGTCTCGTACGAAGTTTCAAGCTGGCCGAGCACGTCGACCATGTAGTCCTTGTCCTTCGCCAGTCGCTTCAGTCCCGTCACGAAGCTGGGCCAGGGACCACTTTCGAGCTCGTCGAGCATCGGCGTGTCGTGCATCGGCTTAGCCATGGTTCGGATCTCCTCAGTTGCGGCGTCGCGCACTCTCGGTCGGCAGCGGCAGGAGGTTGCCGCCACGCGTCACGAAGGCTTCGTGCGCCGGTTGCCGGCCGCTGCCGCAGAAACAGTCGCCGCCGATCCTACGGGGCAGACTCCGCAGCAGCCATCACCCTCGATGATTAGCCGCATAATCCCAAAGGGTGGGAGACGCTGCCGGCGCGAGTTATGGTCGATGCAGGCATCGTGCCGGTATAGATTTCGGCCGTGATTGGCGTCACAACGTGCTCGCGCTCGCATCATGATCAGCGAAATCCCCGACCCATCCGAGGAAAAGCTCAGCCTGCGCACGCTCGCGCGTCTGCGCGCGCCGATCGGCGGCCAGGAGGTCGAACTGCAGCAGGTCGACTACCGCCACGGTGGCCTGAGCCTGCTGCGCGTGCGTATCCGCGAGGGCAAGCGCTTCACGGTGTTCGACATCGACGCCGAAACGGCCCAGGCTTGGGCGACGGCGATGGATGCCTGGGCGCGCGAACAGCGCGCCGCCGGCGGCGAGCGGCCATGAGGCGGCGGAGCCTTGGCAGTTGCGCCGTTCGGCGAGCGTGCAGCCGATTCTGCCGGCCGATCCGCGGCCCGACCGGCGCGAAGTGGAAGCGATGAATCGCTGGCTCGATCTGAGCTTTGCCCTCGCCGGTGACCGCGTGCCGCGCGCCTACGCGCCCGATCTGTATCGCGCCTTGCAGGCGGCGGCACCTTGGCTGGACGAGGAACCGCTCGCCGGCGTGCATCCGCTGCGCGGCCTGACGCCGTGCGCGCACGAGTACCTGCTGGGCGGCCGCGCGCGCCTGACGTTGCGCGTGCCGCCGGCCAGACGCACTGCCGGCGAGAGACTCCAGGGCTGCGAGCTCGATCTGCCGGACCGGCTGCGACTCGGTCGCGCCAGCGTGCGTGAACTGCTCGCCCATCCGGTCCTGTACGCGCATCGCGTGGTTACCGAGGCCGACGACGAGCAAGCCTTCGTCGCGATCGTTGCGCGCGCAGTCGACGACCTGGGTCTCGACTGCGAGGCGATCGTCGGCCGGCGCGCCGACTTGCGCTTCGCCGGCCGCACCTGGACCGGGTTCAGCCTGATGCTGCATGGCCTTTCGGCCGAGGACTCGCTGAAGGCGCAAGCGCAAGGCATCGGCCTGCATCGCAAGCTTGGCTGCGGCCTGTTCGTGCCGCACAAGTCGGTGGCCGCGGTCGGCCATTGACGCCCGCAGGGAGGATGACGTTGCCATGAGCCCGCCGCCGATTCGCCTCGACATGACCGGACTGTCGTGCCCGCTGCCGCTGCTCGGCGCCAAGAAGATGCTCGACGATCTGCCCGATGGACAGTCGCTGGTGCTGATCTCCGACTGTCCCGGAACCGGCGACGACCTGCGCTCCTGGGCCGATCAGACCGGCCATGAAGTGATCGCCACCGAGCGGATCAACGGCCGCCGCTACGCCTACACGATCCGGCGCCCGACGCTGTCGGCGGCCAGCCGCGGCAGCGTCGTGCTCGACCTGCGAGGCGCGAGTTGCCCGGGGCCGATCGTCGAGGCACGCCGCCTGCTGCGCGGCATGCGACCGGGCGAAGTGCTGGTGCTGATCAGCAACTGCCCGAGCGCCCCGGCCGATGTCGATGCCTGGACCGCCGACGGCGCGGTGCGCCTGGTCGATCGCTTCGAGCCGGCGCCGGGCGAGTTCGAGTTCTACCTGACCGCGGCCGGCGCCACGGTCAATTGACGCGAGGAGCACGACCCGATGACCTATCAAGTCAACGGCACCGAACTGCCAACCGATGAAGAAGGCTACCTGCTGGAAGCGAACTACGGCGACGACGTGCCCGCGGTCATCGCCGAGGCCGAAGGCATCGCCCTCAGCGACGATCACTGGGCGGTGATCAACTACCTGCGCGACCAGTATCGCGAGCACGGGCAGACGCCGAACTACCGCAACATGTTGAAGGAGCTGGTCGAGTTGCTGCCGCACCACGACAGCAAGACCCTGTACGACCTGTTCCCGGGCGGCCCGGCCAAGCAGGGGGTCAAGATCGCCGGACTGCCGAAGCCCTTCGGCAAGGGAGGCTATTGAGCGCTTCGGCCATCCTGCGGCGCACGAAGAGCCGCTTTTTCGCCAAGGACAAGGCGCGCGATCCGGCCACACTCGCCGGCGTGGCCGCCTTCAGCGCCTGGCGGCTCGGTGTGGCCACGATCAAGCGCATGCGCAGTGCGCAGTTCGAGATCGAGGCGAGCGAGCAGTTCTTCGACGTCCTGCGCGAATACCTGGTGTTTCTCAGCCAGGTCGCCGATCGGCTCGCCTTTGCCCGCCTGGCTCTGCCCGAGCGTCGCGTGTTCACCGTGTCGATGGTCAGGAAGCTCGCTGACCTGGTGGCCGAGAACGAGGCGCGGCTGCTCGCCACCGACCAGGAGGCGGCGCAGCGGCGCTTCATCGACCTGTTCAACATCCGCGCCGATGACTACGCGCAGCTCGACTTCGGCGAAGGCGAAGGCCAGGCGGCCGACTTCATGCGCTGCTGCAGCTCGGCGCTGCTGGCCGTGGTCGCGCCGCAGGACCGCGCCTGGGTCGCCGATCAGGTGATGTCGTTCGAGGCGCCCGAGGCGATCTCGACCTTGCGCCGCGTATTAGACAACACGATCGGCACCGCTGGCTCGATCGTCGCCCAGGCCGCCGATCCCGCCGACGGACCGTTCCCGGAGATGCCCGGCGTGCCGCCACGCAGCGACGCGCCGATGCCGCCGGAATGAAGGCGATGTGCGCCTCCGCGGACAGCCCGTTCGATCTCGGCAACGACCGCGCCTACCGCCAGTGGCGCCAGCGCAAGCTCGACGGTCGCGCGCGCACCGTGGCCGACGTCGCGGTCGAGGTCGCCGACCCGTTGCGGCTGAGCGCGGCCGAGCGCGAAGCGCTGCTCGAGCGCTGCGCGCGCACCAACATGGCGGTCTACGTCGGCCCGCCGGACGGCGAACACGCGACCCGGATCGCGCGCGCGATCGGCGCCCAGCTTGGCCTGCGCACGCTCGACGTCAACTATCTGGCCGACGACGACGGCATCACCCCCTTGGCGGTGGCCGCCAGCGGCACCCGAACCGGTTACATCCCGTACACGGACCGGGCGATCCGCTGGCACACCGACGGCTACTACAACCCGCCCGAGCGCAGGATCCGCGCCATGATCCTGCACTGCGTGCAGCGCGCCGAAGACGGCGGCGAGAACCGCCTGCTCGATCACGAACTGGCCTACATCGCGCTGCGCGACCAAGACCCGGCGCACATCGCCGCGCTGATGCGGCCGGACGCGATGACCATCCCGGCGCGCGCGGAAGAAGGCGAGGTCGCTCGAGGCGACCAGACCGGGCCGGTGTTTTCGCTCGACGCCGGCGGCCACCTGCACATGCGCTACACGGCGCGCACGCGCAGCATTGCCTGGAGCGACGACGACGCCGTGCGCGCCGCGGCCGACGCGCTGCAGCGCGTTCTCGCGTCCAGTCCGCACGTGTTGCAGGTGCGCCAGGAGCCGGGCATGGGGATCGTGTGCAACAACGTCCTGCACGACCGCGCCGCCTTCACCGATTCGCCGGCGCACACGCGCCTCGTGCTGCGCGCCCGCTATTACGAGCGGATCGGCGCGGCCGGCGAAGCGTGACGAGCGCCGACCTCGGGCCGGCGCTCGCAGGCGCAGCGGGTTCGATACCGCGCGCGAGGTCAAGGACGCAGGTAAGCGTAGCCCTCGCGCTGTTGCAGGCGCGTAATCTCCGCCACCCCGGAGGGAACGAAAGAGGCCTCGGGAATGAATCGGTCCTTCGAGAGCTGTCGGTTGCGCAGCGTGATCTCGCACACGTCGAACCGTACCCCGCGCAGGTTCAGTTGCGCGACGGCGACCCCGTACGGGTTGCCGTTGGCATCCCTGGCGTTGTTGAACAAGAAGTCAACGCCGCGGGCATGCGTGACGACGACGATCCTCGCGGCCGGATTGACTTCGAGATGGTTGGAGATGTTGCGCAACGCGTTGCTCGCCTGCTGGTCGGTGTCGTTGACGTGATAGACGACCTTGTCCGGTCCGACCGGGCCGGAGCCCGGCGCTGCGGCACTTGCGCCCGCCGTGACGATCGGCAGCGCGACGAGCGCTGCAGCGAAGGCGATCGCTTTCATGGTCCTGTTCATCGTGTCTCCTGGTTGTTGAGCGTGTCGATCGACCGGCGGTCCCCCGATCGCCTGCCGCGGCGCAGCGCTGCGCGCTGCGCCTTCCGGCATGACCCGCCATACCGCAACCGGCACGGGTTTATTCCCGGCCGGGAATAGACGCCGTCTGCGAGCGATCTCTACTGCATGCACGAGCCATCCGAGCGCGACCGCTTCGAGCGGCTCATGCTGCCGCATCTGGACGCGGCCTTCGGCCTCGCACGCTGCCTGCTGCGCGACGACGCGCTGGCCGAGGACGCGGTCCAGGAGGCTTACCTGCGTGCCTATCGCTACTTCAACGGAATGCGCGGTGACGACGGCCGCCCCTGGCTGCTGAAGATCGTGCGCAATGCCTGCTACGAACTGTTGGAACGCGAACGCCTGCCGGGAACGGCGGAAGACTTCGACGAGGACCTGCACGCCGGCGTTGCAGCCGGCGCCGTCGTGGTGCTGCCGGTCAGTCCGGAAGCGGCAGCGATCGCGCGCGCTGATGCCGACCTGGTTCGCGCCTGCATGGCGCAGTTGCCGCACGACTTCCGCGAGGTCCTGCGGCTGCGGCAAGTCGACGGCTGTTCGTACAAGGAGATCGCACGGATCGTCGGCGCGCCGATCGGCACCGTGATGTCGCGGCTGGCTCGGGCACGGCGAAGGTTGCAGACGCTCATCGGCCAGCGAGTTTCAGGCAAACGGACGGGAACATGAACTGCATCGAGGCCGCCGAGCTGCTCGGCGCGCGCGCCGACGGCGAACTCGACCCGGCGCAGGCGCGCGCGGTCGACGAGCACCTGGCAGATTGCGGGCGCTGCCGCGCGGCAGCGCAGAGCCTGGAAGCGCTCGGCCGGGCGGTGGCGTTGGCCTGCCCGGCGCAGCCGGCGCCGGCGCGGCTGCGCGCCTCGTTACGCGCTTCGCTGCGCGCACCCGACGGTCATCGCGACGCGCGTCGTGTTCCGGCCGGATGGCTTGCGGCAGCCCCCGGTCTGGCGGCGCTGCTGCTGGTGGCTTGGATCTTGGTCGCGCAGCCGTGGTCGGGGCTGGAGCCGGCGCCCGCCGGAACGCGCGTCGTCTACCACATCGCCGGCAACGAGCATGTCTCCTCCAGCCTGCGCACGCTGCGCAATCACCTGGACGCTGCGCCGGACGCGAAGATCGTAGTCGTCGCCCACAACCATGGGGTCGAGTTCCTGCTGCAGGGGGCCAGCGACGACGGCGGTCGGCCCTACGCCGCGCAGGTGCGCGAGTTGCGCGCCCGCGGCGTCGAGTTCCGCGTCTGCAGCAACACCCTGACGCGCCGGCAGATCGATGCCCGAAACGTCATCGCCGAGGCGCAACTGGTGCCGTCAGGCATCGCCGAGATCAGCCGGTTGCAGGCGCGCGAGGGATACACCTACCTGCGGCTGTAGGACGATCGAGCCGCCGGCGGCTGCCGCGAAGCGGCCGGCCTGCGACAGCGTGTCCGGGCGGAACCCCCGCGCTTCTCGCGCGACCGCGCCGGCGCAGACGGGCGCCTAGCGGCCGGCCGCGAGGCGATCGCGCCAGAACGCTTCGAACGGCCGCTGCCGGTACTCGCGGTTGACGACGTAATCGGCCAGCCACATGAACTGGCGCGGGCCCTCGGTCGTGCCGGCGTGGCGCAGGACCTCCTTGCCGTCGAGTCCGATCACCATGAAGGTCGGCGTGGCGCGCACGCGCGCGACTTTCTGCGCGTAGTCCTTGGCGCGCATCGTGCGCCCGTCGACGTCGGTCATCTCGACGTCGCCGTTGAAGTCGATCTCGAGCACGCGGAAGTGGCGCCGGAAGTGTTCCTGCACCGCCACCTGGTTGAGCACCGTGCGCTTCATGACCAGACACGGCGGGCAGTGCTCGGCGGAGAACATCAGGAACAGCCCGCGCTTGCCCTCGGCGCGCGCCAGCGCCAGTTCCTCCTTCAAGTCGCCGAAGCCGGCCTGGAAGAAGTGCTCGTGCGGATCGCGTGTCGCCTGCGCCGATGACGCCCCGGCCAGAGCGAAACCCAGCACCACGAGGAACAACCGCAGCCATGCATTCATCGTCCCCTCCGGCAGCAGGTCGATCGAAGTTAGCCCTTGACCCGAACCCGGCGCTGGTTGTCGAGCCTGACCGTCTTCACCCGGCGCAGGTGGTCGGCCACCACATCGAACACCGGCGGGCCGTCGACGTCCATCATGCTCGCCCAGCCGGCCGCCCGATAGCGGCGATCGGCCTGCACCGGCTGGTCGCCGATACGCAGGTCGCTGATGCGCTGGCCGGCGCGCCCGCCGGGATTGATCGTATAACTGACGCCGCCGACGCGCACCATGTCGCCACCCTGACGGTAGTAGGGATCGGGGTTGAACAGGTTGTCGGCGACGTCTTCCATGATCGTCTTGATCTCGGCGCCGGTCATCTCGCGCGACCACGTGTTCGGGTAGGTGAGCGCGGTGTGGCTGTAGACGTGCTCGAGCGTGATCGCTTCGCCCGGCAGCAGCGACACGCCCCAGCGAAAGCCGGGCGAAAACGCCACCTGCGCGCCGTAGTGCTGCATCAACGCCTGCAGCACCACTTCGTCGAAGGTGCCGTTGAAGTTGCCGCGCCGGAACAGCAGCGTGTCGGACACCGCCAGACGCTCGCCGAGCTTCGCCTCGTAGGGTGCGCGCACGCGCGTGATCAGCGCCTGCATCTCGGCGTCGGCCGGGATGAACTGCGACAGCACCGGGATCAGCTTGAAGCGGTAGCCGCGGATCTTGCGCTCGCGCACGTCGAGATCGAGGCGCGACAGGAACTTGCCGTGGGCGCCGGAGTTGATCACGAGCGTGCTTCCGACCTTGATCGGCCGCGGGATGCCGTCGTGCGTGTGGCCGCCGAGAATGACGTCGATGCCGCGCACGCGCTCGGCCATCTTCAGGTCGACGCCGACGCCGTTGTGCGATAGCACCACGACGGCGTCGACGCGCTCATTGGTGCGCAGGGCGTCAACGTGCGCCTGCATCTGCTCGTCGCGGATACCGAAGCTCAGATCGGGAACGAACTTGCGCGGATGCGAGATCGGCACGTAGGGGAAGGCTTGGCCGACGATCCCCAGGCGCACGCCGCCCACCTCGCGCACGACGTAGGGCTTGAACACCGGCTCGCCCGGCGGACCCCAGGAGGTGTCGACCACATTTTGGGCGATGAAGTCGCCCTTGAAGCTGCCGCGGCGCTCCTTGTCGCCGAAGATCTGCTTGACGCGATCTATGCCGAAGGTGAACTCCCAGTGCGGGCACATCACGTCGATGCCCAACTGGTTGATCGCCTGCACCATGTCCTCGGCGTCGGTCCACAGCGAGGTGGCCGAACCCTGCAACGTGTCGCCGCCGTCGAGCAGCAAGGTGCGGCCGGGACGTTCGGCGCGCACCTGCTTGACCAGCGTGGCGATGTGCGCGTAGCCGCCGAAGCGGCCGTAGCGGCGCGCCAGCTCGACGAAGTCGAGGTAGGTCAAGGCATGCGCCTCGGCGCTGCCGCGGCGCACGCCGTAGTGCTTGAGGAAGGCTTCGCCGGTCAGAAAGGGCGGGCGGCCGCGTTCCGCGCCGACGCCGAGCAGCGTGTCCGGCTCGCGGAAGTGCACCGGCAGCAGTGTCGCGTGGCTGTCGGTCATGTGCAGAAGCGTGACGTTGCCGAGCGGCTCGAAGGCCAGCAACTGCTTCGGCCCGAGCGCGGCGTGCAACTCTTTGGTCGACAGCCCAAGGCCGCCGGCGATGGCGATCAGTTTCAGCAGGTCACGTCGCGTGACTTCCATGGCGGCGATCCTTGTCGGCGGCGAGCGGCGCCGCCCGATTGCGGTGCGCGCGGCGCCGAGTCGGCATCGCGCGCGGCGAGTCCAGAACCGGTGCGGCCCGGGTCCGGCCGCACCGTCGGCCTTAGTGCGCCAGGCGCGGTACCTGCATGCGGTCGCCGCGTTGCGTCTGCTGGGCGACGATGTAGGTTTCCAGGTCGGCGTACTCGGGGGCGTCGCCGGGCAGCATGTTGGTGCGCAGCGGCGTCATGCACCACTGCATGCGCATGCGGATGTCGATCAACTGCTGCCAGGCGGTGCGCCAGTACGGGTGATTGACCATCGGATCCTTGGCGATGTCGGCGAGCTTGCGACCGCCGAGGAACTTGCGGCCGCCGCCGCGCTCGGTGTGGCAGTCGGCGCAAGCCTGGCCGCGCTGGCCGACGCGGCGATTGAAGAGTTCCTGACCGCGTTTGACCGCCGCCTGGACGTTCGGGTTTTTCAGGTCGATCGCGTAGGGCATGTCGTAGGACTGCATCTTCACCAGGATCGACATCGTCAGGTTCGCTTCGCCCTGGCTCGGCATCGGATGCCCGGTCGTCTCCGGCGAGTGCACGGCCAGGAAGTCCTCGATCGACATCATGCGTCGATGTTCGCTGAACCACTTCGGATAGCGCACCGCCACACCGTGCATCGACTTGATCGTGCCGAGCGTGCGGATGGCATCGGTCGGCCCGATCGCGCCGTGACAATCGGCGCAGGACTTGCCCTTCGGACCCGCCTTGCTCCACAGCGGCACCGCCACCCGCTCGGCCAGTGCCACGCCGGGATTGGCGGTCGGATCGAGCGGATCGCCGTAGTCGGGTCGGATCACGTCGCGCGTGCGCGGATCCCACTGCCGATCGTCGGTCACCCACTCCGGATTGCCCTTTGCGTCACCCTTCAGCGTCTGCAGATAGGCGACCACGTGGACGATCTCCTCCGGTGTCCACATGCCGTTGGCGCCGAACGGCGCCATCGGCGATTGCGGGCCATAGATCACGCGCGGGTCGTAGACGATCTGGAACAGGAACTGGTCCGGGAGGCCGCGCGCACCAATGCCGCGCAGGTCGGGACCGACGTTGCCTAACGGCCAGACCTTGGCATCTGGAATCACGTGGCAGGCCGAGCAAGGTCCCTTGGCCGGGTTGGTGAACAACTGCCGGCCCAACTTCGGATCACCGGTGACATCGGTCGGCATCTTGCCGACCCTCGGCGCGAAGAAGACCGGGCTGCCGCTGGCGTAAGTCGGCCACTTCTCGAAGTTGGTCGGCGCGCCGAACACCGGATAGCGACGCTGCACGCGACGGCCGTCGACCTCGACCATCAGTCCCTGCGACAACTCGGTCGCTCGGCTCTTCCACTCCGACGACGCGACCGGCGGCACCACCGGCTCGATCACCGCGCACGCGCTCAGCAGCGCCGCGCCGGCGGCCGCCGCGACGGCAAGATGGGCAAAGTGCAGGCGCGACGGCCCGTTGCCAACGAACTTCATTCGCTGTCTCCTGGGTGGCCCACTGCGCTCGCGGTCGGGGGCGGCCGGCTCCAGGCTCCGGCCACACCCTCGCGGCGGCGAGTCCGATTTAGTTGTGGATTGAAATCAGAACTTGACTTCGGCTTGCGCCGTGAAGGTCTTGCCCTCGGTGTCGTGGAAGGTGACTCGCACGATGCCCGGAGCGTCGACCCTGACCGGGAAGACGAACAACGGGTTCTGACTGATCGCCTGGCTCGTCTCAGCCTCGAACACCGGCTTGCCGTTGTACGTGGCCTCGACCCGGTGGATGAAGTTATAGCGACGCTCGACCGGCTTGCCGCCCTTCAACTCCATGATCTCCATCGGGTGCGTAACGAGTACGCGGACCGTGATCACTTCGCCAGCCTTGGCCCTCTCCGGCACCCGGATACGCACCTGCCCTACCGACATTTCATCGTCTCCCGTTGTATTTGAAGTTGGTCGCTCAGCCGCCGCAGCCGCCGACCGTGACCTTGACTTCCTGCTTGGCTTCGAACAATTCGCCGCGGCTCGTCTCGGCGATCACGCGCACGTCCGAGGTCTCGGCCAGGCGGATGTTGGTCGCCAGCGAGGCGCGACCCGCGGCCGGCGACAGCGAGAAGGTCGCGTTCAACGGCCGCCGGTTCTTGTCGGCGATCAGATAGATGCGGCGTACGTAGTTGTCGGCGGTCATCGGCAGCGTCGACTCGACGCGGATCGGCACCACGGCGCCATTTTCAGCGATCAGCGGTGCCTCCAGGCGGATTCGGTCGCCGGCCGGCTGCAAGGTGCGTCCGGCGAACAGTCGCTGCAGCGTGTCGGCGACCTTCTCTCCGGGTTGCGGCATGCCGAGCGCAGGTTGCGAGGCCAGCGCCGCCTGCGGCGCGAGCGTGCCGAGCGAGAGCGCGCCGGCCGCAACCGCCGCCGCACCCAGTGCCTTGATCGTCTGCCGCCGGTTGATCCGCGGCGCTTGTTGAGTCGTCATCGCGTCTGCCTCCTGGTGGTGGACGAAGACCGTATCGGCACTTCGCCTTGATCTGTGATTGTGATTACATAGCGTTGTTCCGCGGCGAACCGTAAAGCCGTCAACCGAACGCGGTCTATGCCCTAGATGGCGTAGCCGATCGCAATCCACCGAATGCGGCACAGCACGCCGACGAGGGAGATCGACACCGGCCGCGATTGCAGGACACTCGCACACTGCCGATCGGCGCATGCGCGATTTGGCACTCGATCGAGCATGTCCTTAACCGTCCCTAGCCTCGGTATTTTCACCTAGATGAACCGACTGCTCGACTGGATTCGCGCGATCGCCTTCGCGCTCGCCATCGCCGCCAGCGGCGCCGCCGGCGCTGCCGAGGTGCGAACCGATCATGGCTCGCTGGCGTTGCGCGCGACGCTGGAACTGGCGCCCGGCAAGTCGCTCGCCGACGGCGTCGTGATCCTGATCCACGGCACAATGGGTCATCGCGACATGGAAGTGATGCGCCTGTTTCGCCGTCTGCTCGGCGAGCGCGGCCACAGCACACTGGCGATCAATCTGTCGCTGGCGCTTAACGCGCGCGAAGGCATGTTCGACTGCGCCGTGCCGAGCCGGCACCGCGCCGAGGACACCTTGCCCGAGATCGACGCCTGGATCGAGTGGGCGGTCCGGCAGGGCGCCGGCCGCCTGACCGTGCTCGGCTTTTCGCGCGGCGGCCAGCAGGCGGCCTGGTACGCGGCGCGCCAGCCGCACTCGCGCCTGGCGCGCCTAGTGTTGCTGGCACCGATCTTCGCCGGCGACCCGGCAGCGAACTACCAGACGCGCTTCGGCGCACCGCTGGCACCGCTGCTGCAGCGTGCACGCGCGCTCGAGGCGCAGGGCCGCGGCGGCGAACTACTGACCGGGATCGGCTTTCTCAACTGCGACTCGACCTCGGCCAGCGCGCGCTCGTTTCTCTCCTACTACGACCCGGCGCGCGAGGGCGAACCCGATGCCACGCTGCCGCGCTTGAAGGTGCCGACGCTGGTGGTCGCCGCCGGCGGCGACACGATCGTGCGCGACCTGCCGCGGCGCGTCGCCGCCGCGGTCGACGGCAAGGGCATCCGCATGGCAGTGATCGACGGCGCCGATCACTTCTTCCGTGATCTCTATGGCGAAGACGCGGCCGACGCGATCGACGCCTTTCTGCGCCGGTAAGGCACGGCGAACACAAGGGCCGACCGACAGGCCCGCTGAAACACTAGGAGACTCGGGTCATCATGGAACTCAACGTTCACGTCGCAGTGCTGCTTTCGGCCTTCGCAGTCGCCGTGATCGCCGGTGCGGTCATGGCCAAGACCAACTTCTGCACCATGGGCGCGGTGTCCGACTGGGTCAACATGGGTCACCTCGGCCGCCTGCGCTCGTGGCTGCTGGCGGTGGCGGTGGCCGCGGGCGGACTGCTCCTGCTCGAACTGACAGGCCTGGTGCGCACCGAGACCACGCTGCCGCCTTACGAGACAGCGCAGTTCGCCTGGCTGCGCTACATCGTCGGCGGCCTGCTGTTCGGCGTCGGCATGGCGCTCGGAGGCGGCTGCGGCACGAAGACGCTGATCCGGGTCGGCGGCGGCAGCCTGCGGGCGCTGTTCGTGGCGGCGATGATCGGGCTGGTCGCCTACACGATGTTCGTCACCGACCTGTTCAACATCGCGGTCATGAGCTGGCTCGCGCCGACCATCGTCAACCTGACGCCGTTCGGCTTCGACGGCCAGAACATCGATGCTCTGGTGAGCGGCGTGACCGGACTCGAGCCGAGGATCGCGCAGGCGGTGGTCGGACTGGCGATCGTCGCCGCGCTGGCGTGGTTTGCGCTCGGCTCGGCGCAGTTTCGGCGCAATCCGAACCTGGTCCTGGGCGGCGTGGTGGTCGGCGCGGCGGTGGTCGCCGGCTGGTTCATCACCGGCGGCCCGTTCGCCGAAGCCTGGAAAGAGCACGCGATGTTCGCCGTCGAGCGCCCGAGCCGGGTCGAGACGCAGTCGCTGACCTTCATCTCGCCCATCGGCGACACGCTGCGCTATCTGCTGGCGCCGACCGAGCTTGCGCAGTTGAACTTCGGCGTGATGACCGTGTTCGGCGTCATCGTCGGTTCGCTCGTGTACGCGCTCGCCAGCGGCCGCTTCCACTTCGAGTGGTTCGCGTCGTGGCAGGACTTTGCGAGCCACCTCGCCGCCGGCCTGCTGATGGGCTTCGGTGGCTTTGTCGCCATGGGCTGCACGATCGGCCAGGGCGTCACCGGCGCCTCGACCCTGGCGCTGGGCTCGTTCATCGCTCTGGCGTCGATGATCGCCGGCTCGGCGATCACGATGAAGATCCAGTATCGGCTGATGGACTGAGAGAAAAACTCATGGGCTGTGAGGAAATCGTCGCGAGCGGCCCGAGCTCGCGCCGAGCAGCGCACCCGTACAGAGACGTACGGCGAGCAGCGCAGGCGCGAGATCGGGACGCGCAGTAGATTTACTCACAGCCCCTCAGGCGTCGCGCAGCGACGCCAGTGGCGGCGTGCGCAGGACGCCGCGCAGGCCGACCCAGCCGCCGGCGAGCGCACACAGCGCGCCGCCGCCGATGCCCAGCGCAAACACCCACGGCGAGGCCGCGTAGTCGAACTCGAAGGCGTAGGTCGCCAACGCCCAGCCGACCGCGGACGCCGCCAGCGCCGCCAGCAGTCCCGCCAGCGCCCCCAGGCACAGCATCTCCGCCACCTGGGCGCGCGCCAGTTGCCGCCGCGAAGCGCCCAGCGCGCGCAGCAGCGCCGCCTCGCGCACGCGCTCGTCGCGCGAGCTGGCAAGCGCCGCGTACAGCACGAGCACGCCGGCGGCGAGCGTGAAGGCGAACAGGAACTCGACCGCGGCGACCACCTGCTCGAGGACAGACTGCACCTGGCGCAGCACGGCGCCGGTATCGATCACCGACAGGTTCGGAAACTCGCGCACCAGTTCGGCCGCGAAGCCGGCTTGCTGCGGCGGCAGGTGAAAGGCGGTGATGAAGCTGCGCGGCTGCGGCTCGAGCAGCGCCGGCGGCATCAGCACGAAGAAGTTGGCGCGCAGACTGTCCCAGTCGACCTTGCGCAGCGAGGTCACGCGCGCCTCGAGGCGCTGGCCGGCGATGTCGAAGGCGAGCCGGTCGCCGAGCGCGATGCCGAGCGCCTCGGCGACGCCGGTCTCGATCGACAGCTCGGCCGCACCGGCCTCGAACCAGCGGCCGGCGACGATCCGGTTGTGGCTCGGCGCCTCGTGCGCGTAGGACAGGTTGAACTCGCGGTCGACCAGCCGGCGCGCGCGCTCGGAGACGTAGTCCTGCGGCCCAAGCGGCGTGCCGTTGCGCTCGATCAGACGGCCGCGCACCATCGGGTACAGCTCGGCGGCGAAGCCCGCGGCGGCGAGCCGGCGTTCGACCGCCGCCACCTGATCGGGCTGGATGTTGATCACGAAGCGGTTCGGCGCATCGGCCGGCGCCGCCGCGCGCCAGGCGTCGATCAGGTCGGTGCGCGTGACCATGAGCAGCAGCAGCGCCATCAGGCCCAACGCCAGCGACACCAGTTGCACCGTGGTCGCCGCCGGCCGGCGCAGCACTGCGGCCACCGCGAAACGCCACGACAGGCCGAGCCGGCCGGTCATCGCCCGCAGCGGCGCCAGCAGCAGCAGCGCGCCGTAGCCGGCGAGCGCAAACAGCGCCAGCGCACCAGCGAAGCCGGCGGCGGCGAGCGCGCCCAGGCGCAGGTCCTGCGCCGACCACAGCAGCAGCGCCAGGAAGCCGGCGCAGCCGGCCGCGTAGCCGAGCAGCGCGCGTCCGCCCGGCGCGCCGAGCTCCTTGCGCAGCACGCGCAGCGGCGGTACGCGCCGCAGTTGCGCCAGCGGCGGCAGCGCAAAGCCGAGCAGCAGCACCAAGCCCACGGCCGCGCCCTGCAATGCCGGCAGGGCCGACGGCAGCGGCAGCTCGGTGCCGAGCAGCGGGCCGAGCAGCGCCAGCAGCACGAAGTGCAGGCCGAAGCCGAGCAGCACCCCGACCGCGCTCGCCGCCAGCCCCAGCCACAGGAACTCGAGCGCGAACAGAGCGAAGATCTCGCGCTGCGACAGCCCGAGGCAGCGCAGCAGCGCGCAGGCATCCAAATGTCGCTGCGAGAAGCGGCGCGCCGAGGTCGCCACCGCCACCGCGGCCACCATCGCCGCCAGCAGCGCCACCAGCGACAGGAAGCGCTGCGCCCGCTCCAGCGTCCTTTGCATCTCGGGCCGGCCGCTGGCGATCGTCTCCAGCGTCTGCCCGCGCACAAGGCGCGGCGCCACCGCCTGTTCGTAGCCGCGCACGGCCGCAGGCGCGCCCGCGACCAGCAGCCGGTAGGTGACGCGGCTGCCCGTCTGGATCAGGCCGGTGGCGGGTAGATCGGCGAGGTTGAGCATCAGGCGCGGCGCGAAGTTGATGAACTGCGTGCCGCGATCGGGCTCGAGCGTGATCAGCCGCTCGATCCGGAACTGCCGGTCGCCGAGGCGAAGCTCTGCGCCCGGCGCGGTGCCGAGCGCAACCAACAGTTGCGGGTCGACCCACACCGTGCCCGGCGCCGGGATGCCGCCGGCCGGCCGGTCCGGCTCGGCGAGCCGCGCCTGCGTGCGCAGCGTGCCGCGCAGCGGATAGCCGTCGCTGACCGCCTTGACCGCGACCAGCGCCATGCCTGCGCCACCGTCGGCGGCGAGCGCCATGCTCGGGAAGGCAACGGTGTCGGCGAACTGCAGGCCGGCACCGTGGCGCAGGTCGGCGGCGAGCGGCCGGTCGGAGGCGATCACGAGGTCGGCGCCGAGCAACTGGCCGGCGTCGCGTTCGAGTCCGACGCGCATGCGATCGACGAAGAAGCCGACGCTGCTGACCGCCGCCACCGCGATCACCATTGCGCCGGCCAGCAGGCGCAGCTCGCCGGCGCGCCAGTCGCGCAGGCTCATGCGCGCGGCCTGGATCCAGAGGCCGGCGGGCGTCACGTCGGGCCCCCGCGCACCGCGCCCTTGACGGCGCGGCCGGCGATGTAGGTCTCGCGCACCAGGCGGTCGTCGCCGAGCACCAGCAGCACGAACAGGAGCTCCTCGAGCGAGCCGCGCGAGCGCGCCTGGCGCGTGCGCCGCGCCGTCAGTTCGGTGGCCTGCGGATCGATGACGATCAGATCGGCCTCGGCGCCCGGCTCCAGCGTGCCGACGCGCCCGCCCCACCCGAGCGCCTGCGCCGCGCCGCCGCTCGCCCAGTGCCACAACTGCGCGGCGGCAAGCGACTGGCCGCGCAGCCGCGCGACCTCGTGCGCGCTGCGCATCGCCGAGAACATCGAAAACGACTGGCCGCCGCCGATGTCGGTGCCGAGCGCAAGCGACATGCCGGCAGCGCCCGCGGCCTCGAAGTCGAACAGGCCGCTGCCGAGAAAGAGGTTCGAGGTCGGACAGACCGCCGCCAGCGCTGCGGTTGCCGCCATCCGCTCGCGGTCGGCGCGATCGAGGTGAATGCAGTGCGCGTACACCGAGCGTTGGCGCAGCAGGCCGTGGCGCTCGTAGACATCGAGATAGGAGCGTGCCTCGGGAAACAGTTCGGCGATCAGGCGCACTTCGTCGCGGTTCTCGGCGACGTGGCTTTGCACGTACAGCTCGGGCCGCGCGCGCGCCAGCTCGCCGGCGGCGGCGAGCTGGCGGCGCGACGACGTGGCGGCGAAACGCGGCGTGATCGCGTAGCCGAGCCGGCCGCGACCATGCCAGCGCGCGGCCAGATCGGCGCTTGCCTGCACGCCGCCGTCGGCGCTGTCGCGCAGGCCCTCGGGCGCGTGCGCATCCATCAGGCACTTGCCGGCGATCAGGCGCACGCCGCGCGCGATGGCGTGCGTGAACAGCGCCTCGACCGACTGCGCGTGCACCGAGCCGTAGACGCAGGCGCTGGTGGTGCCGTGGCGCGCGAGTTCGTCGAGGAAAAAGCGCGCCGCCTCGTCGCACACCTCGGCGTCGGCGAAGGCCGCCTCGGCCGGAAACGTGTAGCGCTCGAGCCAGGGCAGCAGCCCCGGCGCCGGCGAGGCGATGGCGTCGATTTGCGGCAGGTGCAGATGGGCGTCGACGAATCCGGGGGCGACGATGCAGCCGCGCAGGTCGTGCACGGTCGCGCCGGGGTCGAGCGCCGGCGCCAGGTCGGCGTAGGCGCCGCGCGCGGCGATGCAGCCGTCGGCGATCACCAGCAGGCCGTCTTCGACCCAGCGCGTCGCCGGCACCGCCGGCGACGCTGCGGCGTCGAAGTCGAGCAGCGAGGCGCGCAGCGCGAAGCTCATCGCCTGGCCGCAGCCGTCACCGCGAGCGCTGCCGCCGCGCGCGCCGGCGTCACTTGCCCGAGGGCACCCGGCCGACCACGCCGTCGACGTAGAAGTTCATCGCGCCGAGCTGCTCGTCGGTCATGACCGCGCCCTTGGCGAGCACTTCCCTGCCGTCGTTGCTGCGAATCGGCCCGGTGAACGGGTGCAGCTTGCCGCCGCGGATCTCATCGCCGCGCGTGGTCACCAGCTCGACCAGGTCTTTCGGCACCGAGGCGTGAATCGCCTCCAGACGGATCGCGCCGTCGGCCATGCCCATCCAGACGCGACCGCTGCTCCAGGTGCCGTCGAGCATCTGCTGCGTGCGCTTCGTGTAGTAGGCGCCCCAGTGGTGCGTGACCGCCGCCAGTTGCGCGTTCGGCCCGAAGCGGCTCATGTCCGAGTGGTAGGCGACCGCGCGCACGCCCTTCTCCTCGGCGGCGGCCACGACCGCGGTCGAATCGGTGTGGTGGGTGACGACGTCGGCGCCCTGACCGATCAGCGCATTGGCGGCGTCGCGCTCCTTGCCCGGGTCGAACCAGCTATTGACCCAGACCACGCGCACCTGCGCCTTCGGATTGACCGCGCGCGCACCGAGCGTGAACGCGTTGATGCCCTGCAGGACCTCGGGGATCGGGAAGGCGGCGACGTAGCCGAGCGTGTTCGACTTGGTGCTGCGGCCGGCGATCATCCCCGCCAGGTAGCGGCCCTCGTAGAAGCGGATGTTGTAGGTCGCCATGTTGGGCGCGGTCTTGTAGCCGGTGGCGTGCTCGAGCTTCACGTCCGGAAACTCCGCCGCCACCTTCAACGTTGGGTTCATGAAGCCGAAGCTGGTGGTGAAGATCAGCCGGTGGCCCTGGGCCGCGAGGTCGCGGATCACGCGCTCGGCGTCGGCGCCCTCGCTGACCTTCTCGACGAAACGGGTGGCGACGCGATCGCCAAGCGCCTTTTGCATCTGCTCGCGACCGGCGTTGTGCTGCGCGGTCCAGCCGGCGTCGCCGACCGGGCTCACGTAGACGAAGCCGACCTTGACCGGCTCAGCCTTCTTGGCCGCTTGCGCCTTCGGCTCCGCCTTGGGGGCCGGCGCTTCCTGCTTGCTGCAGGCGGCCGCGAACACGGCGATCGATGCCGCCGCCAGCAGTCGGGACAAGTGCATGGAGATCCTCCGGGGAAAGGCGCGGATTCTACGCAGCCCGTGCCAGCGGCCGGCGCAGCGCAGCGGGCAACTGCGCGCGCGAGGTCAGTCGCCGCCCCAGCGCTCGCGCGCCGCCGAGTCGCTGTCGCGCGCGTCGACCCAACGTGCGCCGGCCGGTGTCGCTTCCTTCTTCCAGAACGGCGCCTCGGTCTTCAGGTAGTCCATCACGAATTCGCAGGCGGCGAAGGCCTCGCCGCGATGCGCGGCGGTGACCACCACGAGCACGATCTGGTCGAGCGGCTGCAGGCGGCCGACACGATGGATGACGAGCACATCGGCGAGGTTCCAGCGGCTGCGCGCGCGCTCGCAGATCGCCTCCAGCGCGCGCTCGGTCATGCCCGGATAGTGCTCGAGCTCGAGCGTGCTCACCGGCACGCCGTCGTTGCTGTCGCGCGCGACACCGACGAAGCACGCGACCGCGCCGACCTTGGGATCGGCGCGCAGGCGCGCGATCTCGGCGCCGGCGTCGAAGTCCGCGGTCTGCACGCGCACCGGCATGGCGCTCGCCTATTAGCCCCCGGTCACCGGGGGGAAGAACGCCACCTCGGCGCCGTCGGCGAGCGGCGCCTCGTCGCCGACCATCGTCTGGTCGACCGCGGCGCGGATGCGCTTGATCTCGCCGAAGGCGGAGGCGAAGGGTTCGCCGCGCGCCGCCAGCCAGGCGCGCAACTGCGCCACGTCGGTGACGCTGGCCGGCACCTCGAGCGACTCGCGGTCGCGGCCGAGCGCCTCGCGCAGGCGGGCGAAGTACAGGACGGTGAGCTTCATCTTCAGTTCAGCAGGCTCGCCAGCGGCAGGTAGCGCACGGTGTCGCCGCGCGCGATGCTCTGGCCGGCAGGATTGTCGATCAAGCCGTCGGCCCAGGTCATCGAGACCAGTGCCGAGGACATCTGATTGGCGAAGATCGTGAGTCCGCCCGACTCGTCGACGCGGGCGCGCAGGAACTCGCGCCGCTTGTCGGCGCGCGGCAGGTCGAAGTCAGCGCGCATCGGCAGCGGCCGCAGCGCCCCCGGGTCGGCGCCCTGCCGCTTGAGGATGAACGGCCGCGCGAACAGCACGAAGGTGACGAAGCTCGACACCGGATTGCCGGGCAGGCCGATGAACGGCACCTCGCGCACATGGCCGAAGGCGAGCGGCTTGCCCGGCTTCATCGCCACCTGCCAGAGGTCGATCGAGCCCTCGGCCTGCACCGCCGGCCGGACGTGATCCTCCTCGCCGACCGACACGCCGCCGGAGGTGACGATCAGGTCGGCCGAGCGCGCCGCCCGCACGAAGGCGGCGCGCGTGGCGGCGGCGTCGTCGGGAACGATCCCCAGGTCCTGCACCTCGCAGCCAAGCTGCGCCAGCAGTGCGGCCAGCGTCGTGCGGTTGGAGTTGTAGATCGCCCCGGGCGGCAGCGGCGCGCCGGGCATCACCAGCTCGTCACCGGTGGAAAAGAGCGCCACGCGCAGCCGGCGCACGACCGCAAGGTGCGCGCAGCCGACCGAGGCAGCCAGTCCGAGCTGCGGCGCGAACAGGCGCGCGCCGGCCTCGATCACGGTCTGGCCGACGGCGATGTCACAGCCGGCGCGGCGGATCCACTGGCCGGCGCGCGGCATCTCGTCGATCGACACCGCGCCGCCGGCCTCGGAGGTGGCCTCCTGCATCACCACCGCGTCCGCTCCGGGCGGCAGCGGCGCGCCGGTGAAGATGCGCGCGATCGTGCCGGCGGCCAGCGGCGCGCCCACCTGGCCGGCGGCGATGCGCTGGCTCAGCGGCAGCACCGCCGGCACCGCCGGCAGGTCGGCGGTGCGCAGCGCGTAGCCGTCCATCTGCGAGACGTCGAGCGGCGGCACCGCCACCGCCGACACCAGCGGCTGCGCCAGCACGCGACCGAGCGCCGACAGGGTCGGCACCACTTCGGTGGCGGCAAGCGGCTGCGCCTGCGCCAGCAGGCGCGCGCGGGCCTCTTCGACGGTCAACATGCGCGGCTCGCTTCAGAGCTTCAGTCGCTCGACGATGAATGCGGCAATGTTAGCGGCGTCGTTCAGGTCGAGCACCGGCAGCCGGGTGTCGATCGCGTGGTCGGCCGCCACCGCGATCACGTTCGGGTCGTGCGGGTACAGCGGCGGCTCGGTGTTGGTGCTGCGCCGGACCTCGATGCGCGCGATCCGGCCTTCGCTCTTGAAACCCTCGACGATCACCAAGTCACACGGCGCCAGCAAGGCCAGCAGTTGCTCGAGGCCGGCCGGCGCCTGCGGCGTTTCGGTGAGCAAGGCCCAGCGCTGGCCGGTGGCGATCAGCACCTGTCCGGCGCCGGCCTCGCGATAGCGGTACGAGTCCTTGCCCGGTCGGTCCATGTCGAAGCCGTGGTGCGCGTTCTTGATCGCCGACACCGTCAGCCCGCGCGCACGCAGGATCGGAATCAGCTTCTCGATCAGCGTCGTCTTGCCCGAGTTCGAGTAGCCGATGAAGCCGATCGCTTTCTGGGGTTGGGTCATCGCTGAGCTTTGCAGCAGTCTGGGTCAGGGCCGTGCAGTCTCGTCGCCGCCCTCTCCAGCCAATTCACTGGATGCGGCGCATTCGACGACGCCTTCACCCTGAGAAATTGGGTGTCTGAAAGTCGAGCGAGGCTCACCTGATGAGCCCGATGCTTCGTAGACTGTCCCCGCAAGTATGCAGCCTGCCGCCCACATCCGCCTCGTCGATGGCCGCGTCGAGATCCATGCGCTCGAAGAGCATCTGCGCCAGGTCGGGCGGCTGGCGCGTTGTTTCGCGGAGCCCTTCGGTGGAGGTACGTGGGCCGAGCCGGCTGGTCGATGGCAGGACCAGTACGCGTGTGCGCGATTCGAAATCTCGGCAGAGTCCACGCGCATTGACTCTGCGACCGGATGGACGTAACGCGCAGTGGCGGCGCGGACCAGCCGGTCCGCGACTTCGGCGCGCACTCAATCTTGTTTGACGGATCACCGGTCGACGTTGGCGCCAGTCGGCAGGCTGCACCCGGCGTGACACTGACGCGGAGACGCTGACAATGGACTGCCATGGACGAATTGTTACGACACCGGACACCTTGCTCGGGCGGCCGCGCATCGCGGGCACGAGGATCGGGGTCGACCTTGTGCTGGATCTGATGGCGTCGGGCTGGACCGAAGCGCAGATCCTCGATCAGCACCCGCACCTGAAGCCAGAGGACCTGCAGGCCGTGTTCGCGTACTTGCGCGACTGCCTCAAGGATGAGGGGGCGAGTCTCAGCGTTCGTCGAACACTTTTTTGACGTCGATGTGGCGGAGTTTCAGCGTTGGTCGAACACTCATGAACAGAGCCTTGCGCCGACCGTTGCAAGTTGCCTATCGTAGCGGCGATCGCTCTGGCGCTTACCCTCGGCGTTACCGCATAGTCATGCCATTCCATGCTCATAGCTCGAACTCGCACGGACATTGGCACGAATTGATGCGGCATCTCACCGCCGTCGGAAAGATCGCCCGGCAAGCTGCTGGCCGGGCTCGTTGGGCCGACGAGGCCGAACTGGCAGGCCGACTGCACGATCTTGGCAAGTACGGTGACCTGTTTCAGGCGCGGCTGCGTGGAGTCGAGAGCGGACTCGATCACTGGTCAGCCGGCGCCGTCATCGCCGCTGCCGACCCCTCGCTCCGATCACTGGCAGCGGCACTCGCGGTCGAGGGCCATCACATCGGATTGCAGCCTGCCAATTTGACGGCAGTCAGGCGCAGGCTCAACGCCGGCAATCTCGTGTCCAATCACCCTTTGCGCCTGCGACTGACCGACCCCGACTTCAGTCGGCTGCGGGAACGTGCAAGGACCGAAGGGCTGGACCTCGAACCTCCGGTCACTCGCGTATTCGAGCGCGCCGGGCCGCCCGCGCACAGCGCCGCGGCGATGCTCGACGTGCGCATGTTGTTCTCTTGCCTGGTCGACGCGGACTTTCTCGACACCGAGGCCCACTTCGAGGCTGAAGCCGACGGCAAGCGCTACCGCGACCCAGGACCAGAGCTTGCCGTGACGGAGGCGCTCTCGGCGCTTGATCACTACATGGAAACCAGTGTTCGCGCCTCGTCGGCTGCTGGCGCCGGCGTTGCTTCAGTGCGCTCCGCCCTCTGGAGCAGCGCCACAGACGCCGCCAATGAACAACAAGGCGCATTCACACTGACCGCGCCTACGGGTTCTGGCAAAACACTTGCCATGCTGAAGTTCGCACTCGAACATGCGCGCCATCACAAGCTACGGCGCGTCGTGCTCGCGGTGCCGTTTCTTTCCATCATCGAGCAGACCGCCCGAATCTATGGCCGCGTTTTCGCCGACTTCGCACCCAACTACGTACTGGAGCATCACAGCCTCGCCGGTCGCGGCACCGAAGCAACACGCACCGATGCGGAAGCGGACAAGAACAACCCGCATGAACGGCAGCGCCGCCTGCTGGCGGAAAACTGGGACGCGCCAATTGTCGTCACGACCAACGTGCAGCTGCTGGAATCGCTGTTCTCCAATCGCCCCGCGGCGTGCCGCAAGCTGCACCGGCTGATGGAATCGGTAATTCTCTTCGATGAGGCGCAGAGCCTTCCTCACGATCTGGCCGTGCCGACGTTGGCGGCCTTGTCGCACTTGGCGGCGGCATACCGATCGAGCATCGTCTTCGCCACCGCCACGCAGCCGGCTTTCGACTCTCTGGATGGCGAAGCCAGAAAGCTGGCAGTGTCCGGGTGGAGACCGCACGAGATCGTGACGGAGAGTGCCGTCTTGTTCGGGGCGCTGCGCCGGTTCGAGGTTCAGTGGCCACAACCGGAGCGGCGGATTACGTTCGCGGACGTTGCCCAGCAGATCGCCTCCATCGGCCAGCAACAAGTCCTGTGCGTCGTCAACCTCAAGAAACACGCGCACATATTGGTCGACGCACTGCGCGGCCGCTTCGATGACGGGGCACTGTTTCATCTTTCGACCAATCTTTGCCCAGCGCACCGTAGACACGTGCTCGACCAGGTGCGAGCCAAGCTCAGCGGGAATGCGCGGTGTCGCCTCGTCTCCACGCAGTGCATCGAGGCCGGCGTGGATCTGGATTTCCCGCTCGTCTATCGCGCGCTCGGGCCGCTCGAGGCGATCGCGCAGGCGGCAGGGCGCTGCAATCGCGAAGGGCGTTTGCCTTTGCCCGCGCTGGGGCGGGTCATCGTCTTCGATCCTGAGGGCGAAAAGGAAGATGCGTTGCTGCGCGAGCGCTGGCGCGGTCGGTATCCGACGTTCAGCTATTGGCAGGCCACGGAGATGACCCGGACGATGCTGCGTGAGCGCGGCGCGCTCGATCTGAACGATCCCGCCGTATTCCGCGAGTATTACCGGCGCCTGTTCGATCTGAGTCGACCGGAAAGCCAAAACGAGGAACTGCGGCGCGCGATCGACGAGATGGACTTCCCGCGCATTGCCGAGCTGTATCGCCTGATCGATCAAGACGCCATCCAGCTGCTCGTGCCCTGGTCGCAGCGCATCGGTGACTACGAAACGCTTCGACACGAGGCCGAACATGGCATCGACCGCCACTGGATGACGCGTGCGCAGCCACTCGCCGTCAGTATCTTTCGACCGAAACCCGACCATCCTGTTTGGGCGTGGCTGGTTTCGGTTCGTTTCCGCCGCGGGGGCGAGTCCGACGAATGGTTCGTGCTCGACGATCCGCAGCGGCGGTTGTACGACGAGACCTTGGGAATTCAACTGCCCGAAGCGCAACGCATCCTGATCGCCTGAGGAGTACCTATGCAAGAAGACACGCACACGCTCGAGGTCTGGGGCGACCTTGCCTGCTTTACGCGGCCGCAACTGAAGGTCGAGCGGTTCTCCTATCCCGTGATCACGCCGTCGGCGGCGCGCGGCATCTTCGACGCTATTTACTGGCACGGCCGACGAGAGCAGCGCGGCAAAGAGAGCGTGATCCGGCCGTACTTCTACTGGCAAGTCACGCGAATCGAGGTATTGGAGTTGCCGCGCTACATCGCGCTGCGGCGTAACGAAGTCAAGGACAAGGCGCCGGCCGAACGCACCATCAAGTCGTGGATGCAAGGCAAAGCGCCGCCCGAGCCGATCTGGGCCGATGCCACGAAGGACGAACTCGGTACCGATCAGAAGGGCCGCACCCAGCGGCAGACCATGGCGCTGAAGAACGTGCGCTACCGGATCACCGCGCGCATGGAGCCTCGCAAGGCGTTCCGCAAGGAACTGGCAGCGGCGAACGCGCAGTTCGTGCGCCGCGCGTCCGCGGGTAAGTGCTTCCAGCAACCCTACTTCGGCTGCCGTGAGTTCCCGGCTTTCTTCGAGTACCTCCCGGCCAAAGCGCCGGACACGGCCCCGCCAGCGCCGTTTGACCAGTACCTCGGCTTCATGCTGTACGACGTCTTCGATCTGGAAGGCGAAGAAACGAGCGATGATGCCGAGCCCTTCATCTCGGTGTTCGACGCGCACGTGCGCAACGGCGTGCTTGAGGTACCGCCCTACGACGATGCGCGGGTGCGCAAGCCGGCGGGGAGGCGCTGATGCTGCACGCCTTGCGCGAGTACGGAGCCAAGCTCGGCGGCGAGCCGGGTTTCAAGGTGCGCGATGTGCGATGGCGGATCGACATCTCCCCGGATGGCCGTTTTCTCGGTGTGCTGCCGCTCGGCGACAGCAAGAAGGGTCAGCCGCTCGACCGCTGTCCCGACATGCACGGCATGAATGCCGGGGGGCGGGCGCATTTCCTGATTGAGAGTGCGCTGTACGTGGCGTTGTTGTTCAAGGGCGACGAGGACCCGAAGAAGCCCGCGGCCGTGCGCGTACGTCACGCGTACTACGTTCAGCTGATGATAGATGCCGCCGCCGAGGTAACTGCACTTCGCTCGCTCGCCGCTTTCGTCCAGGAAGAGAGCCTTCTGCGCGAAGCGAGGGATGCGTTGGCCTCACAAGGTGCCAAACCCACGGACTGGGTCACTTGGCGAGTCGGCAACGTCGATCCGCGCGCCGACCCAGCGGCGCAGGATTGGTGGAGGCAATGGCGCAACAAGGATCTCGGGCGACCCGCCGCTGCAGCGGCCGCCGAACAAAGCACCAACCCCGGCGGCATGATCTGTTTGCTTTCCGGCGAACTGACCCGGCCACTGGCGACGCACCCGAAGATCGGCGGGCTTGGCGGCGTCGGCGGCCTCGCGATGGGAGACGTATTCGTCGGCTTCGATAAGGACGCCTTCACTTCATACGACTTGGATCAGGCAGCCAACGCTGCGATGAGCGACACTGCGGCCCAGCAGTACGTCGACGGGCTGAACGACCTCGTCAAGAACCACTCGTACAAGCTGGCGAACGCACTGGTCGCTCACTGGTTCAAGGAACGCGTCGAATCGGCCGACGACCCGCTTGCGTACCTGTATGGCTTCGAAACGGAAGAGCAGACGGTCGCTTCGGCGCACGCCGAGGCGCGACGCCTGCTGAATTCGATTCGTAGCGGCGAGCGCGCGGACCTCGCTGACAACCGCTACTACGCGGTGACGCTCTCCGGCGCGGCAGGACGCGTGATGGTGCGCGACTGGATGGAGGGAAGCTTCGAGCAACTCGTCGCGAACATCGACGCCTGGTTTGGCGACTTTTCGGTCGTTGCGCGAGACGGCAAGGCCTCGGCGCGCGACCCGAAGTTCCTCGCCGTGTGCGGCGCTCTGGTCGGCGAACTGAAGGATCTGAAGGATCTGCCTGCGTCTACGGCAACCCTGTTATGGCGAGTTGCCGCGATGCGCGGCCCTATTCCCTCCGCACTCATGGCGCAAGCCCTTGCCCGCTTTCGCGCCGCCCTGTTCAAGGACGAACCGATCAATCACGCTCGCATGGGCCTCATCAAGGCCTACTTCATCCGCTCAACCTCCGGAGGTGAATCGACCATGAAGCCGCATTTGAACCCGGACCACCCGGAACCCGCGTATCACTGCGGGCGCCTGCTCGCGGTACTCGCCGGTTTGCAGCGCTCGGCGCTCGGTGACGTGGGCGCCGGCGTCGTCCAGCGCTACTACCCCGCCGCGAGCCAAACGCCCGGACTCACGCTCGGCCGGTTGATCGCCAATTCGCGCAACCACCTAGCCAAGCTCGAGGGCGGGCTGCCCTGGTGGTACGAGCAGCAGATCGCCGAGATCATGACCCGCATCGGCGATCGCGCGCCGCGCACGCTGGATCTTGAGGGTCAGGGGCTGTTCGCTCTCGGCTACTACCAGCAGCTGGCCGAGCTGCGCGCCGGCAAGAAGACGGGCAACGATGTAACCGAATCCGGAGACGAGTGATGAACAACGCAACCCAGCCGATCCAGAATCGTTACGAATTCCTCTACCTGTTTGACTGCGAGAACGGCAACCCGAACGGCGACCCGGACGCCGGCAACGCGCCGCGCATCGATCCCGAGGACATGCACGGCCTAGTGTCCGATGTGGCCATCAAGCGCCGGCTGCGCAACTATATCCAGATGCGCTTCGGTAACGCGGCGCCGAATGCGATTTTCGTCGAGCACTCCACGAACCTGAACACGAAGATCGCCCTGGCGCACGAAAGCCACGCGGCTGCCGATGGGGTCGAACCGGGTATGCCACCATTCGATGCCAAAGACAAGAAGTGGAAACCGACTCGAGCAAAAACCTACGCCGCACGAGACTGGCTTTGCGATAACTTCTTCGACGTACGGACTTTCGGTGCGGTCATGTCAACTGGTCCCAATGCCGGGCAGGTCCGCGGACCGGTCCAGATCGCGTTTTCGCGTTCGCTCGATCCGATTTTGCCAATGGATGCGGCCATCACTCGGGTGGCAGTCGCCGACAACGAAATCAAGGGAGCAAGGATCGGATCAGCGGACTTCCGCGACTGGGAAGCGAAGCAGGCCGAAGACTCGTTGCGCACGATGGGGCGCAAATCGCTGATCCCCTACGGCTTGTACGCGACCAAGGGATTCGTTTCCGCACACCTTGCGCAGGGCACGGGCTTCTCAGATGTCGATCTCCAGCACCTGTGGCAGGCGCTGGCGGGCATGTTCGATCACGACCGCTCGGCTTCAAAGGGGCTTATGGCCTGCCGCGATCTGTTCGTCTTCAAGCACGTCGGCACCGACAATGGCGACGCCAAAGCGCGCGTCCAGCAGGCAATGCTGGGCTGCGCGCCGGCGCATCGGCTGCTCGACGTTGGGCGCAAGCTGGAAGACGGCGCGGTCATCGAGATACCCTCGGCTCGCGGCGCGCGCCGGTTCGCCGACTATTCGATTACAGTGCGTCCGGACCGGCTACCTGCGGGTATAGAACTGTGGCGCTGGGACTTCACCCGCGGTGATCTGGTCAAGGAAGGAGCAAAGCCGTGACCGAAGTCCATTTCATAGTGGAAGAAGCACCGGAAGGCGGTTTCGTCGCGCGCGCCGTCGGCACCGACATCTTCACCGAGGCCGATGACCTGCCGCACCTGCATGACCAGGTGCGCGACGCCGTGCGCTGCCACTTCGAGCCGGACAGGGCGCCGCGCGTGATTCGCCTTCACATCACGCGCGAGGAAGTGCTGAGCGCCTGAGGATTGCGGGCTCCGCGGCGCGAATTGACGTGCGTAGCGACAATCAGGTCAGATGAGGCTGCCGCGCGACTTGTCCGGTGCGGAACTGGTGCGCAGGCTTCAGCGCTCGGGTATGTGCCGAGCCGCCAGAGCGGCAGCCACATCCGACTGACGACGCAGCTTCGTGGCGAGCATCACATCACAGTGCCGAACCACGATCCCCTTCGCATCGGCACATTGTCGGCGGTGCTCGCGGCAGTGGCGAAGCATCACGGTCTATCGCGCGAGGATCTGCTCAAGCTGCTGTTCGAGTGAGCCGTGGGCGCTCCGTTTGAACCGTCAGAGCCGATCAACGTTTCGGCCCTGAACCAGTACAGCTACTGCCCGCGCCGCTGCGGGCTGATCTACCTGGAAGGCGAGTTCGAGGACAACGTCCATACCAGTCGCGGCAATGCCGAACACGCCCGCGTCGACCGCCTCTGCCACACGACGGAGAGAGACGGTGCCCGCGTCGAATATTGCCTCCCGATCTTCAACGACCGACTGGGCCTGATCGGCCGATGCGACGTGGTCGAGTTCTGGCCCGACGGCAAGGTCTATCCGGTCGAATACAAACATGGTCCGCGGCGCGCATGGCTGAACGACGATTTGCAGCTCGGCGCGCAGGCAATGTGCCTGGAAGAGATGTTCGAAGTAACGATTGACGCGGCCGCCATCTTTCACGCCAGCAGCAAGCGGCGCCGGGTGGTGCGCATCGACGCGGCGCTGCGCGACGCGGTCGTGACAACGATCAGAGCGATCCGAGACATGCTCGAGAGACGAACGCTGCCGCCCTACATCGCCGATCAGCGCCGCTGCCGCGAATGTTCGCTGCGCGATGTCTGCAGGCCCGAGTTCGCCGCCTTGCCAGCAGACAGGCAGGCAGGGCGAGCTGCGCTGTTCGACCCAGACAAGTAAGGCCGTGCAGCCGGGAAGTCACGTCTAGCGAAACGGAGGTGTTAACGATGGGCGAGTGGCGGGATCGTATTGTGATGAATCCGGCCATCCTGGCCGGCAAGCCAACGATCAAGGGAACGCGAATTTCGGTGGAACTGATCCTCGGGTGGCTGGGCAGCGCCTGGACGATCGACGAGATCCTGAACAACTACCCGCACATCACGCGGGACGACGTGTTGGCAGCGCTGAACTTCGCGGCCGAGTTCATTCGCGGCGAGCGCCTTGTGATCACCCCGCCCGAGGACACGCCTTAAGCCGCACGATGCAACTGCTGAACACGCTTTACGTCACCCTGCCCGACGCCTACCTGCGACTCGACAACGACACGCTGCGCATCGAAGTCGAAAGGGAAACGCGGCTGCAAGTGCCGCTGCATCACCTCACCAGCGTCGTGTGCCTGGGCAACGTCGGCTTCAGCACGCCGCTTGCGCACCGGCTGGCCGACGAAGGCATCGCACTCGTCTTGCTCGATGCCAACGGCCGCTTCAAGGCGCGGCTGGAAGGATCGGTGTCCGGCAACATCCTGCTGCGGCAGGCGCACCACGCGAAAGCGCTGGACGCGGCGTTCGCGCTGGAGACCGCGCGCGCCATCGTTGCCGGCAAGATCAAGAACGCGCGCCACGTGCTGCTGCGCGGCGCCCGCGAAGCGAAGAACGAGGACGACGCCAGGCAGCTTGCCCGCAGCGCCGACGACTTGTCCGCCGCGTTGCGCGGTCTGCCAACGGCCGCGACCCTGGACGAAGTCCGCGGCATCGAAGGCGACGCCGCGCGCCGCCACTTCGAGCGGATGACGCTGCTCGTGCGGCCCGACGCGCGCGACACCTTCAAGATGGATGGCCGCACTCGTCGCCCGCCGCGCGACCGCTTCAACGCCCTGCTCTCGTTTCTGTATTCGATGTGGATGAACGACTGCCGCTCGGCGGTCGAAGCTGCCGGCCTCGATCCGCAACTCGGATTCCTGCACGCGGTCCGGCCGGGCCGCGCTGCGCTGGCGCTCGACCTGATGGAGGAATTCCGACCGCTTGCCGAAAGGCTCGCCCTGACGCTGATCAACCGCGGACAGGTCGCGGCGCAGGACTTTGTCGAACGCGAGGGCGGCGCCGTACTTCTGGAGGGCGACGCCCGCAAAGCCGTTGTCGTCGCGTTCCAAGAGCGCAAGAAGGAAGAGCTGTCGCATCCGCTGCTTGCACAACCGCTCGCGCTGGGCCTGGTTCCGCTCGTGCAGGCGCGCTTGCTCGCGCGCACGATCCGCGGCGAAACCGAAGGCTACGTACCCTTCCTGTTGAGGTAGTCGCGATGCTCGTGATCGTGTGCTACGACGTGAACACCGAAACCAAGGCCGGCCGGCGCCGACTGCGCCGCGTCGCCAAGGTGTGCGAAAGCACGGGACAGCGCGTACAGAAATCCGTCTTCGAGTGCCAGGTCGATCTGATGCAGATGGAGGAACTGGAGCGGCGGTTGCTGGCCGAGATCGAGCTGAAGGAAGACAATCTGCGTCTGTATCGACTGAGCGACGGACGTGGCTGCGAAGTTCGGGAGCACGGCGTCTTCCGGGCCACGGACTTCGAGGAGCCGCTGGTTCTTTAGCTCACGCGCGAACCTGAAGTGATGGCCATGGACGCGACGGGTTCGCGCAGACGTACAAGCGCTTGATTTGGCAGGGAAACTCCGCCGCCATGGCGCACGCGGCGTGGCCGGAGCAAAGCATTGATGCGTAGGTTCGCGAGACGACAGCTACTTCATTCGTCGTGCAGGGAACTTACGCGCGAACCGCAGCGCGCGCGCCTCGGCGCGCGCGAGGATTGAAACTTCGCTGGCCACTGGCAGCAGCAACGCACGCAGCGCAGCGCGCGCGCCTCGGCGCGCGCGAGGATTGAAACACAGACGACGATCACGTGTTCATTCCGCCGATGGCGCAGCGCGCGCGCCTCGGCGCGCGCGAGGATTGAAACGCATTGCCCGTAGGCTACTCGGCGATCGCCGCAGGCAGCGCGCGCGCCTCGGCGCGCGCGAGGATTGAAACACTGGGCGTCGCCGAGTTCGGCGACTACATCACGCGCAGCGCGCGCGCCTCGGCGCGCGCGAGGATTGAAACCACGGCTCGATGTGCGGTCTGTGCCACGGGCTGCGCAGCGCGCGCGCCTCGGCGCGCGCGAGGAT